>NZ_WQQD01000018.1:41514-85444 GCF_018785605.1 Blautia sp. MCC270 | reverse complement strand
ACCCTGGCTTCTGTGGATGAGCATTCCATTTGCGCTGTCAGCAGTACTGCTTTTCACAGTGCCGCGTACAACAGGGATGCTTCAGTTTCTGTATCTCTTTGTAACCTATAACTTCTGTACGACCATATGCTATACAGCGATCAATCTTCCATATGGAAGCCTTTCTTCAATGATGATCCGCGAATCATCAGAGAGAGATAAACTCAGTGTATTGAGAATGGGACTGTCACCTATCGGAAAGATCGTTGCAGCAACCTGTACACTGCCGCTTGTAAAGCTTCTTGGAAATGATCAGGCTGCATGGATCAAGGTTATGAGTGTATGGGCAGTGCTTGCACTTGCACTTCTGCTTCTCTGCTTCTTCAGATGTGAGGAAAAGGTTCAGATCGAAGCAAGAAAGAAAGATGAGAAGCTTCCGATTCCGACAATGCTGAAGGCACTTTTTGCAAATCAGTATTTTTGGGCAGTAATGCTTCTGTGGACAGTACAGAGTGTATCCTTTACGATCACAGGAACCATTCTTCCGTACTACTGCAAATATATTTTCAACAATGATACATGGATGTACAGCGCACTGTTCCTTACAGAAACCCTGGTTCTGGTAGTGGGAATCTTCATCTGCTCACCGTTGATCAAGAAATTCGGAAAAAGAAATATCGCATTTGTCGGCGGATTTGTTGCACTTGGCGGCCAGATTCTGTTTTTCCTGAATCCATACAGCTTCGGCTTCATGGTTATGAGCTGTGTCACACGTGCCATCGGACTTGCTCCACTGAACGCAGTTGTATTCAGTATGGTTGGTGATGTAGTAGAGTTCGGACAGTGGAAAAACCATATCCGTCAGGAAAGTCTGATCTTTGCAGGTGGTTCCATCGGAACAAAAGTTGGCGCAGGTCTTGCCTCCGCAGTGATCACAGGTCTTTTAAGCAGTTCCGGATATGTAAGCTCATCGGCAGGAATAACTGCACAGCCGGAAACAGCACTGGAGATGATCGTTTCTCTTTATAAATTTGGACCGATCCTCATTGCAGCAGTGATCATTGTAACGCTTTTTGGATATAAGCTTGACAAAATGTATCCGGCGATCATGCAGGAGCTTACCGAGCGCGAGGCACACGGACAGTTATAAATATTTTATTGTAAAACATATATTCAACCGCAAACAGGAAATCAGGCAGGGGTAGGATACTCCTGCTGTTTCCTGCGTTTATGGGCATATAGCATAGAGAGGCGTATATCCGCTTTACGGAAGGGAGGAGTTCTATGTTAAAAAGTATCCGGGCAAAGATATTACTGGCGATCCTGACAGTAACCATGTTTACTGCCTGTTCTCTTACGGGGGTATTTTATTTTCGGGCAGCAGGGATGATCGAAGAAAATTATTCCGGGATCCTGTATGGACGGATGCAGCAGACTATAAAAGATCTGGACGAATCCCTGAAAGAGATTTATTATGTGAATACGAGAACTGCCTGGGATACAGATATACGGAATAATGCGAAGGACTACAGCTGTACAGGAAATGAAAACAGCTTGGAAAATATGGCCGGGCTTCTCCGGGAACACAGTCGGGAATATAAAGATATCAACTCCCTTTACTTTGTCTTTCCAGACAAAAAAATGGCTGTGACTTCTGAGGAATTTCCGGTAAACAAGCAGGGGATTTCAGGAGAACATATCGAGGAATTGGAAAAAATACAGGAACTGGATTCCTTTCCGGTTCTTGTGGAATCTCCGATCCATGAAGGCGGCAGCTTTCTTTCTGTGATCCAGAAGGTAGAGGATGATAACGGAGAGATTCTGGGGTATGTTGTCGCAGATATCAGGGAACGGGCAATTTATTACGAATATCTGGAAGCTGTCAATGATGAAAAGATCACCAGAATAGTTCTGGTAGACAGAAATGATGAAATCGTGACATCCGGAGACTACAGTGACATTGGAAAAACATTTCCGGAGATTGCAGGCCAGAATGTTCCAAAAATAGAAGGCTATGCAGAAAAAAACGGTGTGATCTCTTTTTTCAGCAGAGGTAGCTTTTCAGACTGCGGCTTATATCTGGAGGTACCGAAAAAAGAAGTTTTAAGCGGACTTTCCCGGATGCGGCTCTTTCTGATCGGAATATTTGGTGCAGTTTTTGTGGCAGCTGTGCTGCTGGCACTGTGGCTCTCCAGAGTAGTCTGCGGACCGCTCAGATCCATGACTGGCACGGTTGAGAAGGTTGGTGAGGGAGATTTGAGCCTCCGTACAGAAGTGACTACTGCTGATGAAATCGGAACCCTCGGAAAAGAATTCAACCACATGCTGGATTATATCGAAGCTCTGATCGCCCAGGTGATCGAAGAGGAACAGCAGAAAAAAGATGCAGAGCTGGAAGCACTGCAGTATCAGATCACACCGCATTTTATGTATAATACATTGAACTCCATCAAATTTGCGGCATTTCTGAAAGGGGAAAAAGAGCTGGCGGGGCTTATTGGAGATTTCGTGGAGCTTCTGCAGGCCAGTATCAACAAAAAGGGAAGCTTCCTTTCTGTTGCCGATGAGATCCATATACTGAAAAATTATATCCATCTGCAGGATTTTCGCTATCAGGGAAGCTTTCAGGTGAAATATGAGATCTCTGAGGAAGCATACCGGTGCTATATTCCAAGACTGATCCTTCAGCCGCTTGTGGAGAATGCTCTTCTTCACGGGATCGACATCAAACGGCAAACAGGAAAAATCTGGATCAGCGGAAACGTAAGTGAAGGAAAGCTGATCCTCATAGTAAAGGATAACGGCAGAGGAATGACAAAAGAGCAGATCCGAGATCTTTTTAACAGTCATGCAAAAAAAACAAACGGACTTTCCGCAGTGGGGATTCCAAATGTAAAAGAACGCCTGGAGCTTTATTACGGGACGCAGGGAGGAATGGAATACGTAAGCAGTGGAAACGGTACAGAGGTCACGGTATTTCTGCCTGCGATCTATGATATGCCTGAAGAAGGGAGAAAAAATTAATGTACAGAACACTGGTGGCAGATGATGATTTTCTTGTAAGGAGCTATCTCAAAACCCTGGATTCCTGGGAAAAAGCAGGATATGAGATCGTGGATGATGCAGAAGACGGGGAGGAAGCTTATGGATTCCTTCAGAAAGAAAAAATCGATGTTCTTGTGACGGATCTTACCATGCCTGTGATGGATGGAATTGAGCTGATCAGAAAGATCCGTGAGGAAAACAGGGATATCTATATTATCGTGCTCAGCTGTCATGATGATTTTGAATATGTAAAAGAGGCCATGCGTCTTGGGGCGGATGAATATGTATTAAAGAACAGTCTGGACGAGGATAGTCTTTATGATACTCTGGAAAAATCAGCCCGGCTGATCGAGAAGCGCAGAGAAAAAAGTCAGGAACAGGCACGGACGAGAAAGCTGATCCATCTGGGAAGTCACGCTCTGAAGTATTATTTTTTTAACGGACTGATCTCGGGGATGCTGAAAAATCAGGCACGTGAGGAAAAGCGTGTGGAAGCCGGAATCGCCGGGAAATATTTTAACAGTGCTGTGATCTGTATGTTTATGGAGAACTGGGCAGAGAGGGAAAGACAATGGACGCCGCTGGAAGTGGAACAGTATTCCCATCATTTCCGTCACAGACTGCTGGAACGTACGGAGGAGCTTCTTGGGACAGAAAGTGAATTTACGGAAGTGGTCTATCTTGGCGCAGGGATTTTTTGCTGTTTTCTTGATCTTTCCGGAGACTGCAGGACATCGGCTATGCAGCAGAGACTGACTGAGGCAGTAGCGATTTGCTACCGGCACTGTCAGGAGAATCTTTGTGATTTTGGTATCAGTGTCAGCAGTGTCTGCATGGGAGAGGATGGGATCCGCCAGGCTTATCAGCAGGCCAGAGAAATGATGAAGCTGCATTTTTATGAGAAAAAAGAGATCCTTTATTTTGAAGGGCGGAAGAAAGCGGACAGTGTTTTACCGGAAAGTGCTGAGAAGCTGGAAGGGCAGATTTCCAAGCTGAAGGCAGGGAAAGACCGAAAGAAAGCTGAGGAGCTTTGGACACAGGTTCTCGCTGACTGTCAGGATCGCTATACCGATGGAAGACTTTTGGTACAGTGGCTTAAGAAATTGAATCAGATAGCCGGAATTGAGAAAGAGCCCATCTGGTATGGAGATATCGAAAGCTTTGAGAAATTCAGGGAAAAGGGCAGTGCCTGTATTTCACAGCTTTTTGTGGGGGAAGAGGATGCTGTTCCGGAGGGGATCTCTGCTGCTGTGAAAAAAGCACTGGAGTTTATCCGGGAACATTATGAAGCGCCGATCAGCCTTCAGGATGCAGCAGATGCGGCGGAGGTAAATCCTGCTTATCTCAGTTATCTTTTCAAACAGGAGATGAAGATCGGTTTTTCCAATTATGTGCAGGAGCTTCGGATCGACTGTGCAAAGAAGCTTCTTTCAGAGACGAACTGTAAAGTTAAGGATGTGGCGTTGCGTTCCGGGTTTGGAGATTATCATTATTTTTCCAAGATATTTAAGAAGTTTACGGGCTTAAGTCCTGCGGAATACAGAAAAGAATCCGGATTATCATAGAAAGAGGTGCTTAGTATGGGAGTTACTATAAGGCAGATCGCGGAAGCTGCCGGTGTTTCCAGAGGTACTGTTGACAGAGCGTTAAATAACAGGGGCAGGATCCGTCCGGAGGTTGCTGAGAGGATCCGTGCCATTGCTGATGAGATGGGGTATAAGCCGAATCAACTGGGCCGTGCTCTATCCATGAGCAGAAATAATATTAAGATCGGCGTGATCCTGCAGGGTGCGGAAACACCTTTTATGAAAGAAGTTCTGAAGGGAATCCAGGAGGCGTGCGCTGAGGTGGATAATCTTGGTGGTACAGTCCTGGTCCATAAGATCGAGCATCAGAATGCGGAGGATGTTATTCTCGCTATGGAGAAGATGCGGATGGAAGAGGTTAGTGGTATTGCAATGGTTCCTTTGGATGAGGAACGTGTGAAAAGGGAAATTGACCGGTTTGTAGAGGAATTTCGGATCCCGGTGGTGACGTTTACTTCGGATGTGGAGGATACGAAACGGCTTTGCTTTGTAGGGCAGAACGGTGTGCAGTGTGGCCGTGCGGCTGCGGGGCTTATGGGGGAGCTGACCGGTGGAAAAGGAAAGGTTGTTGTGATTTCCGGCTATAGTACCAATACTTCTCTGAGCAGCAGGGTGGTTGGATTCCGTGAGGAAATTGCGCGGAAGTATCCTGGGATTGAGATCATTGGGCCGGAGTATTGCTTTGAGGAGAATGGCAGGGCCAGGGAAATTACGGAAGGGATATTTAAGGATGTTCCGGATCTTGACGGGATATATCTTACTTCTCATGGGGAGGAGGGGGTGTGTGAGGCAATTGTCGGAGCGGGGAAAGCTGGTCAGGTGAAGATGGTTGCCAATGATTTTATGGGGCGGAATTATGAGCTGATGAGGGAAGGATTTATTCATTTCCTGATCGGGCAGGATGCCAGGATACAGGGGTATGAGCCGGTGATGATTTTGTTCCGGCTGCTGTTTAATGGGGAAGCGCCGGAGAGGGCGAAGATTTTTACGGAAATATATATAAGGAATGAGTATACGATTCCGGAGGGGAGACACTGAAGTGGGGTGTCTCCTTTTTTTGTGCGGAGGGACGCCGCGGAAGGGGATGCTGTCTGGTCTGCGGCTTCGTCGGGGGCTGGCTTCTAGGACGCCGGAAATCTGCTAAAAGCGTTTTTAAAAAGTCCGAACTCGCGGCCTGCTGCCGCTCAGACAGCGGACTTTTGAAAAACAACGCAGATTCCCGCCGTCCAAGAATCAGCTCCCCTCCTGCAGAAGCAGAGCCAGACAGCATCCCCTTCCGCGGCTGGTGTTTCCAGCGAGAAAAAATGTCGTTTGACGATAGGTTGTGGGTCGGCAGCGCTGCGCTGGACGACTGCAAGGGCTGAGTTTGCGTCTGTTTGCCGGGAGAGTTGTGGGCATCGGCGCTGCGCTGGATGCTTGAAGGGATGTAAGCTGTGATGCTGTGCTGGATGTTTGGAGGGTGGTGGGGTGTGAGAGGTTTGGGGTAATTGTATGGGGATGTGTTGGAGATGTTTTCGGTGAAGTTGACCTAAAAATATTGCATATTGTGGCTAAAAATAGTTCTCGTCATTTTTAATAGAAAAAAGATGGTAATATTGTACAATATTAGGGGTTGCGATTTGTGTGTTGCGATGATATTATATTAAGCATAAAGAGCGTGTTCGGACACGCAAAGAGATTACATTGGGAAAATAAATCAAAAGGAGATCAAAACTATGATTAAAGTTGGTATTATCGGAGCAGGTAGAATTGGTAGAGTTCATATTACTAGTATTACAACAAGGGTGCCGGATGCGGTGATCAAGACGGTTGCAGATCCTTTCTTAAATGATGAGACTGCTGCATGGGCTAAGAGCATGGGTGTTGAGCACACGACTAAGGATTATAAGGAGATCATCAATGATCCTGAGATTTCCGCAGTTCTGATCTGTTCTTCTACAGATACTCATTCTCCGATTTCTGTAGAGGCTATCAAGGCTGGCAAGCATGTTTTTTGTGAGAAACCGATCGATCATGACATTGCCAAGATCAAAGAGGTTATCGATGCTCTTGAGGGCACAAATCTGAAATATCAGGTTGGTTTTAACAGAAGATTCGACCATAACTTTGAGTCTCTTCAGCAGGCTGTTGCAGCTGGTAAGGTTGGTAAACCGGAGATCATCAAGATCACTTCCCGCGATCCTGAGCCGCCTAGCATTGATTATGTTAAGGTTTCCGGTGGCATGTTCCTGGATATGACAATTCATGATTTCGATATGGTTCGTTATCTTGCAGGCTGCGATGCTACAGAGGTTTATGTTCAGAGCGCAAATCTGGTTGATCCGGCTATTGGTGAGGCTGGGGATGTTGATACAGCTGTTATCACTCTTCAGATGGAGAATGGTGCTATTGCTGTTATCGATAACTGCAGAAGAGCTTCTTATGGCTATGATCAGAGAGCTGAGGTTTTCGGTTCTGATGGTATGGCTGCTATTTCCAATGACAGCCAGTCTTCCACAGTGATCAGCAATGCTGAGGGTGTTACAGGTGAGAAGCCGATGTTCTTCTTCCTTGAGAGATACATGGACGCTTATGGTAAAGAGGTTGCAGCATTTATTGATGCGATCGTTAATGACAAAGAGACACCTCTTAATGTTTATGATGGTTTGAAACCGGTGTTAATGGGTCTTGCAGCTAAGAAATCCAGCGAGGAGCACAGACCGGTTAAGATTTCTGAGATTATGGAATAATTCAAATAAAAAGGAGAATTGACCAATGTTTGATAAGAATAAAGTAAAGCTTGGTATTGCACCAATTGCATGGACAAATGATGATATGCCGGATCTTGGCAAAGAGAATACTTTTGAGCAGTGCGTCAGTGAGATGGCTCTTGCCGGTTTCACAGGCTCCGAGGTGGGCAACAAGTATCCGAAGGATCCTGAGGTTCTTAAGAAGGCTCTTGAGCTTCGTGGTGTTGAGATCTGTAACCAGTGGTTCTCAAGCTTCCTGATTACCAAACCGTTTGAGGAGGTTGAGAAGGAGTTCCGTGCCCAGCTTACTTTCCTGAAAGCTATGGGTGCGAAAGTGATCGGCGCATCTGAGCAGAGCCACAGTGTTCAGGGCCAGATGGATACTCCGATTTTCGGACATAAATATGAGATGAATGACGAAGAGTGGGATACCTTCTGCACAGGTATGAACAAGCTTGGTAAGATCGCAAAAGAGGAGTATGGTATTGCTCTTACTTTCCATCATCATATGGGTACTGTTGTACAGAGCCTTGATGAGGTTGATCGTATGATGGAGAATACAGATCCTGAATATGTAAGTCTTCTTTTTGATACCGGTCACTTTACATACTGTGGAGAGGATCCTCTTGAGGTTGTAAAGAAATATGTTCACAGGATCAAACATGTTCATTTGAAGGATATCCGTCCGGAAGTTGTTGAGCAGGTTAAGAAAGAAAACATGAGCTTCCTTGCAGGCGTAAGAGCCGGTGCCTTCACGATTCCGGGAGATGGATGCATCAATTATGATCCGATCTTCAAGGTTCTCGAGGATGCAGGCTACGAAGGATATATGGTTGTTGAGGCTGAGCAGGATCCGGCTAAGGCTAATCCGCTTGAGTATGCGATCCGTGCAAGAAAATTCATTGCTGAGAAGACAGGCTTATAATTACGACAGGAAAATAGGTGCATGCTGATGTACAGTTAAGCGGAATAAAGATGTCCGCTTTGCATAGAAAAAGCGGTATCAGCCAGTAGTGCTTTGACACCGCTTTTTTCTGTAAGAAGATGCAAACAGTGTACGATAAACAGGACAGGAGGGCCGAATCATGGCACTTGTGAAAATGAAAGATCTGCTGAGACGTGCCGAAGAGAAAAATATTGGCTGCGGTGCTTTCAGTGTTGGTAATATGGAAATGGTAAGAGGTGCGATCCGTGCAGCAGAAGAACTGGATACTCCGATCATCCTTCAGATCGCGGAGGTGCGTTTGAAAAATTCTCCGCTTCACCTGATGGGACCGATGATGGTACAGGCTGCAAAGGAGGCTAAGGTGGATGTGGCTGTCCATCTGGATCATGGTCTTACTTTTGAGACGGTTGACAAGGCTCTGGAGCTTGGCTTTACATCGGTTATGCTGGATGCTTCTACGCTTCCTTTTGAAGAAAACATCGCCAGAGTAAAGGCCGTTGTGGAGAAAGCACGTAAATACGGCGCTACAGTTGAGGCTGAGCTGGGACTTGTGGGCGGAAGTGAGGATGGAAGTTGTGACCACGGTATCCGCTGCACAGATCCGGATGATGCGGTCGTTTACGCAAGAGAGACAGGTATTGATGCGCTTGCAGTTGCCATCGGGAATGCCCATGGTAATTATCCGGTAGCGCCGACGCTTGCTTTTGATGTATTGGAGAAGATCCATGAGAAAGTGGATATTCCGCTGGTTCTTCATGGCGGCAGTGGCATCACCGATAAAGATTTCCAGAGGGCGATCTCTCTTGGCATCCGTAAGGTGAATATTGCCACAGCAAGCTTTAACAGCCTGACAGCTCATGTGGAGAAATATATGGAATCAACAGACAAGCATAATTTCTTTGACCTCAATGAGGCTATGGTCCAGGGTACTTACGAGAATGTGAAGAAACATATTCTTGTATTTAATGAGCCATATCAGGAGTAGGCCAAGGATTTTCTTGTAAAAAAAGAAAAGGTCTGATAAGATGTTCTCAGTGAAAATAACTGGGAACATCTTTTTTGTGCCCATAAAAGAGGAGAGATAAAAATGGAACAGAAAGAGACTGTCTGTTCAGTTGCGAAGAAATGCGGCGGTTGCCGTTATCAGGGTGTATCCTACCAGGAGCAGCTTCGCAGGAAACAGAGAATTACAGAAGGCCTTCTGAAAAAATTCGGAAAAGTAGAGCCGATTATTGGAATGGAAGATCCCTATTATTACAGAAACAAAGTTCATGCAGCTTTTGGCCGTGACCGGAAGGGAAACGTAATTTCCGGGATTTATGAGGAGAAGAGTCATAGGATCGTTTCCGTAGATGACTGTATGATCGAAGATAAAAAAAGTCAGGAGATCATCCGTACCATACGTGGTATGCTGAAATCCTTTAAGATCAAGACCTATGATGAGGATACAGGATATGGACTTCTCCGCCATGTGCTTGTGCGGAGAGGCTTTTCCACAGGAGAGATCATGGTGGTATTAGTTACGGTTTCTCCAATATTTCCATCTAAGAATAACTTTGTAAAAGCTCTCCGTAAAGAGCATCCGGAGATCACTACGGTGGTTCTCAATGTCAATGACAGACAGACAAGCATGGTACTTGGAGACCGCAATATCGTACTTTACGGACCGGGATTCATCAAAGATCGACTTATGGGACTGACCTTCCGTATTTCTCCATCTTCTTTTTATCAGGTAAATCCTGTGCAGACAGAAGTACTTTACGGAAAGGCTATGGAGTTTGCGGCAATGACAGGAAAAGAGAGGGTGATCGATGCTTACTGCGGCACAGGTACTATCGGGATCATCGCTTCCGGGAATGCCAGGGATGTCATTGGTGTAGAACTGAACCGTGATGCTATCCGTGATGCCAGAATGAATGCCAGGGAAAACAAGATCCGTAATGTTCGTTTTGTTCCGGGAGATGCAGGATGGTTTATGGAAGGAATGGCAGCAGAGGGAGAGAAGGTGGAGGTTGTTCTCATGGATCCGCCACGTTCCGGAAGTGACCGTAAATTCCTTCACTCCCTTTTGACTCTTTCACCGGAAAAAATTGTTTATGTATCCTGCAACCCGGAAACCCTAGCAAGAGATCTTGCCTGCCTTACTAAGAGAGATTACCTGGTAAAGAAGATGCAGCCGGTTGATATGTTCCCGCTCACCGATTCAGTGGAGGTTGTTTGCCTTCTGGAGAATCGTAGGATCAGACCGGGAAGAGCTTAGATTTTTGGCAGCTCACAGTGATATGCGATGCCAAGGGGCGTAACAAGAAGCGGATGGACCGGACGGTATACCGGAAGCTTCAGCCTCTTTTCAAAAACGGTAGTAAATTCCTTAAACATGGAAGAACCGCCAACTACATAAACAGCCGGAACCTGATAGCCCTTTAGAAATTTCTCGGTGATCACAGCCATTTTTTCTACAGTGGCCTTGATCACAGGGAAAATTTCGTCTTCTTTTTCCGGAGTAGTTTTCAATACTTCGGCTTCCTCATAAGGAATCTTATAGTGACCGGCGACTGTCATGGTCATATGGCTGCCGCCAGTAGCCTCATCATCGGTGTAGATAACTTTTCCGTCTTTCAGGATGCTGATACCGGTTGTGCCGCCACCCACATCCACAACAGCACCGTCTGTGATCTTAAGGACAGCAGCTGCGGCAGTAGGCTCGTCTACGATATTTGTAACTTCGAAACCGGCACCCTCCAGAACATAGCCGATGCTTTTGACACTGCCTTCGGAAACTCCGGGAGGAATGGCAGCAGCACCGTAAGTAAGTTCTGTGCCAAGCCTTTCCTCCAGCTCATTTTTAAGCTTTGTCACAAGCTGGACAGATTCATAGTAATTGACGATCACTCCATCCTGGATCGCATGGGATGGTGCGGAAATTCCGGCTATGGGACGGTTATTTCGGTCGACAACGGCAAGAACGGTATTGGCAGTACCAAGGTCGATGCCTGTCTTCAGACGACCGCGGAATTTTTTGCATTCACCTGTCTCTACAAGTTCTGCAAAATTGGATAAAGTTCTGTTTTTTAATTCCATTCAAAATACTCCATTTCTTTCAGACAGGGACAAAAAGAATTTTGCCCCTGATATGAATTTTAATAATTGCGGCCGGTAAAGATGGCAACGGATCTGGGCCGCATGCAAAAATCGTGTTCAATGCGTGGCTCCTGGCCTTTTTCGTAGAAATAACGGCCATTTCCGTCACCGAACGTGTTGACACAGAGATACCATGCACCGGGACGGGCAAGCTCCGGAAGTGTGACCGTTACGTCCTCCCAGTATGCGTTGATCACAATGTAGATCAGGTCATCGGTGCCTTTGCTCTTATCATAGCCTGCAAAGCTTACAGCGAAGGTGTGGGCATCTCTTGGAATGGTCACATCCCTTGCGTCAATGTTATGGGTGTGGATATTTTCCATACCGCATACAGCGTTGGGAAGCTTCCGGGAGATAACAGGGTGGTCTTTACGGAACCGGATCATAAATTTGAAAAATTCAAAAAGATCGTGATTTTTCTCCAGAAGCTTCCAGTTGATCCATGAGGTTTCGTTATCCTGACAGTAGGTATTGTTATTTCCGTGTTTTGTGTTTCCGAATTCATCACCTGCAAGGAACATCGGGGTTCCGCGGCTGGACATCAGTACAGCACAGGCATTTCGTATCATGCGGAAGCGGAGGGAGAGCACTTCGGGGTTGGTGGAATCGCCCTCTTCTCCACAGTTCCAGCTGCGGTTATCGTTGGAACCGTCGGTGTTATTCCAGCCGTTTGCTTCGTTGTGTTTTTCATTGTAGGAATAAAGATCATACATGGTGAAGCCATCGTGGCAGGTAAGGAAATTGACACAGGAATTGTATCCTGCATAATTGTCATTATGATCAGAATAAAAGCCTCCGTACAGATCACCGGAACCGGAAATACTCCATGCAGCGTCCCAGGCATTCCAGAAATCTCCCTTTAGGAAGGAACGGAGGCAGTCACGGTAACGGCCATTCCATTCAGCCCATCTGCGGCTGGCAGGGAAAGAACCAACCTGATACAGCCCGCCGGCATCCCAGGCTTCTGCGATCAGTTTGACATTTCTAAGGACCGGATCGTAAGCGAGAAGCTCCAGAAGGGGCGGATTGTTAAGTGGAGAACCGTCCTCATGGCGTCCGAGAATGCTGGCAAGATCGAAGCGGAAGCCGTCCACACGGTAGTTGATGGTCCAGTAACGTAAGCATTCAAGGATCATCTGACGTACAATGGGATGGTTACAGTTCAGAGTATTTCCACATCCGCTAAAATTGTAGTAATTTCCCTCTGGAGTTAGCATATAATAAACCTTATTGTCAAAGCCCTTAAAGCAGAAGGTTTTTCCCAGCTCGTTTCCTTCGGCGGTATGATTGAATACAACATCAAGAATTACTTCGATGCCATTTTCGTGGAGCTCACGGATCAGCTCTTTCAGCTCAGTTCCCTCACAGTTATGCTCCGGCTTGGAAGCATAGCTGGTGTTTGGAGAAAAGAAGTTGACAGAATTGTATCCCCAGTATTCCAGAAGCCGTTTGCCATTTACAGTACGGGCATTCATATTCTCGTCGAACTCGAAGATCGGCATCAGCTCTACGGCGTTGATCCCCAGTTCCTTGAGATAAGGGATCTTTTCACGAAGACCGGCAAAGGTTCCCGGGTGCATAACACCGGAAGAAGAATCCTGTGTAAAGCCGCGGACGTGAAGCTCATAGATGATCAGGTCACTGATCTTACGGGTGGACTGCGGCATGTCTTCCCAGTCAAAGGAATCACGTACCACACGGGCATGATAGCTTCCGATCTTTTGCTGGCCCCATTCACGCTGACCGGCAACGGCTTTGGCATAAGGATCAAGAAGAACCTTTGTCTTATCGAAGATGTGACCCTTTTCCGGTTCGTAAGGACCGTCAATGCGGTAGCCGTACTCCAGATCTTCGATGTCCAGTCCCATGACGATCATGGAGTAGACATCACCGATACGACAGGCATTGGGAAAAGGAAGGACTGCGAAGGGTTCCTCTTCTCCGGAGTGGAAAAGAAGAAGCTCGCAGGATGTACCGTGGCGGGTATGTGCGGTAAAGTTGACTCCGTTGGAAAGAGGAGTAGCGCCATTTAATTCAAAAAACCCGGGACGTACAGGAAATCCCGCAATAATATCTGTGGGCCGGGATGTCAGTGTATTCTCAGAGAGCATAGTCTGATTCTGTGTTTTCATTTCCGGTATCCTCCTTGGTGAAAATTTTTTTACAAACAAAAATATTATAACTGATTTTCAGAAAAAAGTACAGGCTGGGTTGTTGAGAACAAAGTGAACAGCAGCATTCTAATAACGCGGGAACCTTCGGGAAAATCTTCTTGAGGTTTTTGACGGGAAGGCTTACAATATGAACCAGAAACTTTGAAAATGTAAGGAAAGGAATAATAGCAGTATGAATGAAGAAACACTGGAGATTTCTTTTGACCAGATAGAGAAAGAACGGGGGAAATATCTTCTGATAGATACCCGTGATAAAGTAACTGTAGAATATGGAATGATCCCGGGAGCAATCTCTGTTCCGGAACAGGAACTGGAAGAGCGGGCAGAAGAACTGAGGGGGGATAAGATACCGGTCCTTTACTGTACAAGAGGGCTTTTCAGCCAGGAGGGTGCAGAGATGCTCCGGGAAAAAGGAATTCCCGCACTGAGCCTGAAAGGTGGATATACAGGATGGCTTTTTCAGCAGATGCAGAAAGAATCCGGTAAAGAGGACAGTGAAGAAGAGGAAAATGATGCAATGGAACAGCGGCGGAAGGATATCGAGCTGAGTATCCGCAAAAAGTTCCATAAGCAGCTGTTTTCCAGATTTGCTAGGGGAATCAACGATTATGAGCTGGTGAAGCCGGGAGATAAGATAGCAGTCTGTATTTCCGGTGGTAAGGATTCTATGCTGATGGCCAAACTGTTCCAGGAACTGAAGCGTCATAACAAGTTTCCCTTTGAACTGGTGTTTCTTGTGATGGATCCGGGATATAATGAGGCAAACCGTGCGGTGATCGAGCACAATGCCAGGCTTCTCGGGATTCCGATCACAGTGTTTGAGACTGAGATCTTCGATGCGGTTTATAATATAGAAAAATCCCCATGCTATCTCTGTGCCCGTATGAGAAGGGGCTATCTTTACAGCAAGGCAAAGGAGCTTGGCTGCAACAAGATCGCTCTTGGACATCACTATGATGATGTGATCGAGACGATCCTGATGGGAATGCTTTACGGAGCGCAGGTACAGACTATGATGCCGAAGCTCCATAGTACAAATTTTGAGGGAATGCAGCTGATCCGTCCTATGTATCTGATCCGGGAGGCAGATATCAAACACTGGAGAGATTATAATGACCTTCATTTTATCCAGTGTGCATGTAAATTTACCGATACCTGTACTACCTGTCGTACAGATGGTACCAGTGTTTCCAAGAGAATGGAGATCAAGAATCTGATCGCAGAACTTAAGAAGGTAAATCCACATGTAGAAAGTAATATTTTCCGAAGTGTGGAAAATGTTAATCTTCATACAGTTATCGCATACAAAAAAGATGGAGTGAAACATTCTTTTCTGGAAGGGTATGAGGACTGACAGATATAAATAAAAGCTGCTCAGGCGTTAGCCCGGGCAGCTTTTACTTTTTCCCGCTGTTTGGTAAGATCATAATATTCATCAGAGATGATCCCGCGACTGGAAAGTGCTTCGTAGGTTTTCTGCTGTGCGGGGGTCATCTTCATTCCGATCGTGGAATTGACATCGGTCAGTACGCAGCTTGTTTTTTCTACCAGCCAGAAAAGTGCGGAATCATCATCGGGGATCATTTTCCAGATTTCGTTTTCTGTATATGGAAGAAGGGACATGAGAGTTTTTAAGTGTCCATCCTGGATCAGACGGTAATCCCCGTCCGGCATGATGATGCCATCGCCATAGAGTTCTTTTTTCTGTTCCATTTTCTGCAGAAGTTTTTCTGTGAGTTTCATGATCGGCTCCTTGATCTTTATTATTTCAACAGTTTTCAGGCACTGCTTTTTTATGAAGTTAAAAAAATAACAATCAGCGTCTATTGTATGAAGCGGCGACAAAAATGTCAAGAGGTTAAAAAGATTTTCGATGCTTATGAATGATTTTTGTTGTGCAATTTGTTTGCTTTTGTGAGGATTAAAGGTTAAAATTATGTAAAAATTATCGTAAAATAAGATCTTCTGTGGTATAATATGAATATTCAAAAAATTCAAGGAAGGACGATGCAGATGTTGAAAAACTGGAACCCGGAACAGATTCCGGAAAAAGAGGATATCAAAGTGCGTTTAAGCGCTGCAAGAACCAGATTATATGAATTGCAGATGGCTCTGAAAGAGCATAAGATTCCGGTGATCGTGTTGTTTGAAGGCTGGGGAGCTTCCGGAAAAGGAAGTACCATAAGCAAGGTGATCAAGAATATCGATCCTCGTTTCTTCAAAGTTGCGACTATGTCAGCGCCTACAGAGGAAGACCTTCGGAAACCATTTCTTTACCGATATTTCAGGGAAATCCCGGAAGCGGGCAAGTTTACATTTCTGGATTCAGGATGGATGGATCAGACCTGTCGTGAACGTATGGATAAAAAGCTGAAGGGTGACAATTATGTAAAACGGATTGACAGTATCCGGAGATTTGAACGTCAGCTGACGGATAATGGATATGTGCTCCTGAAATTTTTTATGCAGATCGACCGGAAAGAACAAGAAAAACGTATGGGCATTCTTCTGGAAAGCAAGGATACCAGATGGAGAGTCAATGAATATGATCTCTGGCAGAATGATCATTATAAGAAGTGCAGAAAGATTTTTGACCAGTATATGCAGGATACCAATACATCTGCGGCTCCATGGTATATTGTCGATGCCGGTGACCGGAAGTGGGCAGAACTGCAGGTGCTGGAAACCATGATCAGCAATATAGAGGTTGCCATGGAAAACAGCAAACATGCCGTGCCGATCCTGCAGAATGTTTTTCCTCTGGTGGAGATGCCCAGATTAAGCGAGATTCCTCTGGATGGAAAAGAAGTGGGGGATGAAGAATACAAGGCAGAGCTTAAGGAACTGCAGGCAAAGCTTGGAAGCCTGCATAACCGTCTTTACCGAAAAAGAGTGCCTGTGATCATCACCTATGAAGGCTGGGATGCTGCCGGAAAGGGAGGAAATATCAAGAGGATCACGGAGGCTCTTGATCCCCGTGGATTTGAGGTACATCCTATCGCAAGTCCGGAGCCTCATGAAAAAGCCCGTCATTATCTGTGGCGTTTCTGGACAAGGCTTCCCAAGGATGGTCACATTGCCATCTTTGACCGGACGTGGTACGGAAGAGTGATGGTAGAACGTCTGGAGGGCTTCTGCAGCGAGAATGACTGGAGACGTGCCTACAATGAGATCAATGAATTTGAGAAGGAGCTTTCTGACTGGGGCGCTGTGATCGTGAAATTCTGGGTCCACATTGATAAGGACACCCAGCTTGCCAGGTTCAACGACCGCCAGAGCAATCCGGAAAAACAGTGGAAGATCACGGATGAGGACTGGAGAAACCGTGAAAAATGGGATCAGTATGAAACAGCAGTAGATGAGATGCTTCAGAAAACCAGCACTGCTTATGCACCATGGCACATTCTGGAATCCGTAGATAAGAAATATGCAAGGCTGAAGGCGCTTCGGATCGTGATCGAAGAAATTGAGAAAGCGCTGAAATAAGAGATAAAAGCTGCGGCAGGATAACAGATATTCTGCTGCAGCTTTTTGTCTGAAGAGAGATGAATCAATTCCGGAGATAGTTTCGCATACTGCGAAGAGCATGTTTTTCCAGTCGGCTGACCTGAGCCTGGGAGATACCAATCTCATCAGCTACCTCCATTTGGGTTTTTCCCTCGTAGAAGCGGAGATCGATAATGTGACGTTCACGCTCTCCAAGCCGGTTCATGGCATCTCGAAGAGAAATATCCTCCACCCAGTTTTCTTCTAGGTTCTTTTTATCACTGATCTGATCCATAACATATAGGGTATCTCCGCCTTCGGAATACACGGGCTCAAAAAGGCTTACCGGGCTCTGGATCGCATCCATGGCATAGACGATCATTTCCTTGTCGATACCGATCTCATCAGCGATTTCTGCAATGGTAGGCTCTTTGAGATGCTGCCGCATATAGTTTTCCCGGGTATAGATGGTTTTGTAAGCGATATCCCGCAGAGAACGGCTGACCCGTATGCTGTTGTTATCACGGAGATATCTTCGGATCTCTCCGATGATCATGGGAACTGCATAGGTGGAAAATTTTACCTGAAGAGTGGTGTCGAAATTATCGATCGCTTTGATCAGGCCGATGCAGCCGATCTGAAAAAGGTCATCCGGATTTTCACTGCTGTTCTGAAAACGCCGGATCACGCTTAAAACAAGCCGCAGATTGCCTTTGATGTACAATTCCCTGGCTTCTTCATCGCCAGCTTTGATTCTTTTAAAGAGCTCCGCCTTTTCTTCCTGATCGAGAACGGGAAGGGTTGAGGTATTTACTCCGCAGATTTCAACTTTATTCAGTGCCATCTTAGAATCCTCCTTGTCTTGTCAGTACATTAAGATGATTCTCAGAGGGCGGTTGAAATATACTTTTTCAGGGAAAATATAAAAAATAAAGGGCCTTGACAATAAGGAGGTATTTATTCTCCGGACAGCAGTTTTTCATTACGGAAATCAACAAGGATGATATCTTCGCCGATCTGGCGGATGCAGTCCCATGGAATGGAATATTCATTTTCTTTGGAAAAACACCAGCAAAATTTTCCCGGTTCCGGCATGATCAGGGCTTTCAGACGTGCGGTTTCACAGCAGAATTCCACATCAAGAGGGCAGCCAAGACTGCGGCAGGTATGGATATTGATCACTTCTTTTTGTTTCAGCTCACAGATGCGCATAAATTCATCACCTGGTATGATTTTATGGAAAATCTGTAAAATTTATGCAAGTCCGATTATTGACACATTATGTGCATTTATTTTATAATAAAAACAAATTTAGTAATGATTTACTGATCCGGAAAGGGGGAGAGTTCTGTGAGATGTCCGTTCTGTAACCAGGATAATACAAGAGTTGTAGATTCCAGACCTGTAGAGGATACCAATTCCATCCGCCGCCGCCGTCTCTGTGATGCCTGCGGAAAGCGTTTTACAACTTATGAGAAGGTGGAAACGATTCCGCTGACTGTGATCAAGAAGGATCAGAACCGGGAAAGCTATAAACGTTCCAAGATCCAGGATGGTGTTCTTCGTGCTTGCTATAAGCGCCCCATTCCCATTGAGAGAGTGGAAGAGATGATCGATTCCATAGAAGGAGATATTTTCCGGTCAGAAGACCGTGAGATCAGCAGTACCAAGATCGGAGAGATCGTTATGGAGCATCTGAAGGATCTGGATGCGGTGGCGTATGTACGATTTGCGTCTGTATACAGAGAGTTTAAAGATGTCAGTACCTTTATGGATGAGCTGAAGAAGCTGATCAATTAAGAGATTAAATGAATAGACTGCAAATGCAGGAGATTTCAGGCCGATTGTCAAAAGACAACCGGCCTTTTTTGAAACATGAATGTTCGATTTTTCAGAGATCGTAAAAGTGGATACAAAAAAACAGGAACCGCCTGGGAAAAATCCTCTGCGGTCCCTGCTATAAATATATATTAATGATTCAGGAAACTTAATTAAACAATACCCTGAGCTTTCATAGCGTCAACAACTTTTTCGAAGCCGGCGATGTTTGCACCTACAACATAGTTGTCTTCCATACCGTAACGTTTAGCAGCGTCATCAGCTTTGTGGAAGATATCGATCATGATGTGGTGGAGTTTCTCATCAACCTCTTCTCTTGTCCAGGAAAGTCTCATGGAGTTCTGGCTCATCTCAAGTGCAGATGTGGCAACACCGCCAGCGTTTGCGGCTTTACCAGGCATGAAGAGAACACCGTTCTCCTGAAGGTATGTTGTTGCATCAAGAGTAGTAGGCATGTTTGCACCTTCAACGACGTATTTGCAGCCATTTGCAACCAGTGTTTTAGCTCCGTCAAGACCAAGCTCGTTCTGAGTAGCACATGGAAGGTAGATATCACATTTGATATTCCAGATGCCAAGTCCCTCAGTGTAGGTAGCACCCTCAACACGGTCTGCATATTCTTTGATACGTCCACGTTTTACTTCTTTGATATCCTTTACGACGTCAAGGTTGATTCCGTTCGGATCGTAGACATATCCGTTGGAGTCGTTCATTGCAACAACCTTGGCACCAAGCTGAGTAGCTTTCTCAACAGCGTAAATAGCTACATTACCGGAACCTGTTACAACGATTGTTTTTCCTTCTACGGAATCATTGTGAGCTTTGGCGATCTCGTTGAGCATGTATACAACACCGTAACCGGTAGCCTCTGTACGGATCAGGGAACCTCCGAAGGAAAGACCCTTTCCTGTAAGGACACCCTCATAAAGGCCACGGATTCTCTTATACTGTCCGAAGAGATAACCGATCTCACGTCCGCCGACACCGATGTCACCAGCCGGAACATCTGTATCTGCGCCGATATATTTGCAAAGCTCTGTCATAAAGCTCTGGCAGAATGCCATAACCTCTCTGTCAGATTTACCCTTAGGATCGAAGTTGGAGCCACCTTTTCCACCGCCGATCGGAAGACCTGTAAGAGAGTTTTTAAAGGTCTGCTCAAAACCAAGGAATTTCAGGATACCCTGATTTACAGAAGGATGGAATCTTAAGCCGCCTTTGTATGGTCCGATGGCGCTGTTGAACTGAACACGATATCCCTTGTTAACCTGTACAGTTCCGTTATCATCGATCCACGGTACTTTGAAGGAGATGATCCTCTCTGGCTCTACAAGACGCTCAAGGATGGAAAGTTTACGATACTCTTCCTCATTTTTGTCAATTACGACTTTAAGGGAATCGAGAACTTCCTTAACTGCCTGATGGAATTCTGGCTCGCCAGGATTCTGTGCTACAACTCTTTCATAAACTTCTTCTGTGTAAGACATTGTTGTTTCCTCCTCATCACATATTAAATTGCGTTGAAAACTAAATTCGAGTGCTATTATACATTAACATGCTAAAAAAGGGAAGTGCTAAATTTGATTTTTTTAAATTTTTATTTCTTGCGTTGAAAGCCTAAATGTGAGATGATATAGAATAAATATTTTTTGACTATGAAATTAAAATGGTTAAATAATAGTGAAAATTAGAAGAGGAGTGGTTTTTATGAGAACATTCGGGAAATCATCAAAGCTTGACAACGTGCTGTACGATGTGCGCGGACCGGTTGTGGATGAGGCTGCCAGAATGGAAGAAGATGGAATGGAGATTCTGAAGCTGAATATTGGTAATCCGTATCCATTTGGGTTTTCAGCACCTCAGGAAGTGATCTTGGATATGCTGAGTAATGTTCGTACTTCCCAGGGATATTCCGATTCCAAGGGCATTTTTTCTGCAAGAAAAGCGATCATGCAGTATGCACAGCTTCGCGGGATCCCGGGAGTTACCATTAATGATATTTATACGGGAAATGGTGTCAGTGAACTGATCAACCTCTGTATGCAGGCGCTGCTTGATAACGGGGATGAGATCCTGATCCCGGCTCCGGATTATCCGCTGTGGACAGCTACTGCAACACTGGCAGGCGGAAATGTAGTTCATTATATCTGTGACGAACAGTCTGACTGGTATCCGGATATTGAGGATATCAAGAGCAAGATCACACCAAGGACCAAGGCGATCGTTATCATCAATCCCAATAACCCTACAGGTGCAGTATATCCGAAGGAGATCCTGGAACAGATTGCAGACATTGCAAGAGAAAATGAGCTGATCATCTTTTCTGATGAGATCTATGACCGTCTTGTTATGGATGGATATAAACATACATCGATTGCATCCCTTGCACCCGATGTGTTCTGTGTAACATTTTCAGGATTGTCCAAGTCTCATATGATCGCAGGTTTCCGCATCGGATGGATGATTTTAAGTGGTGCAAAAAGTAAGGCGAAGGGTTATATAGAGGGAATCAATATGCTCTCTTCCATGCGTCTCTGTTCAAATGTTCCGGCACAGTCCATTGTACAGACTGCACTTGGCGGATATCAGAGTGTCAATGAATATACGCAGCCGGGCGGACGTGTTTATGAGCAGAGAGACTTTGTTTACAAGGCACTGAATGATATTCCGGGAATTTCCGTTGTAAAACCACATGCGGCATTTTATATATTCCCGAAGATCGATACTGAGAAATTCAATATTTTCAATGATGAACAGTTTGCTTTGGATTTTCTTCATGAGAAACAGGTGCTTGTTGTTCCGGGCAAGGGATTCAACTGGAACCAGCCGGATCACTTCCGTATTGTTTATCTGCCGGATATCCGCCAGCTTGACAAGGCAATGAAGAAGATGAAAGAGTTCTTTGCTACATATAAGCAGGGCTGATCGCAGATAGACAAGAAGAGATTTGCGATCCGCATTCGCTGCCTGCTCATAACCGATAAACTGTAAAGCAGGTATTCGGTTATATTTTCGGCATAGACCGGAACCGAAAAAAATGTTATAATATATCTGAAATATCCCGGCCAGCTACGCCGGGATATACAAATAAGACCAGAATTGCTTGAGAGGGGAATGAGGAGGGACCGTTATCGAACAGCAATAAAACAGAAATCGAAAGGGGAAATAACTGATGAGCAAATTCAACATGAAAGTGACACCTGAGATTGAGAAACTTACCCAGATCTGTCGTGAGAATGACAAACTGGATCTGTCTTTATATGGCAAATACGATGTCAAGCGAGGCTTGCGTGACCTGAATGGAAAGGGTGTCCTTGCAGGACTGACCCAGATCTCCAATGTCCAGGCAACGAAGATCGTGGACGGAAAAGAGGTTCCCTGCGCAGGTAAGCTTTCTTATCGCGGGTATGACATTAAGGATCTGACAAATGGTTTTATCAATGACCGGCGCTTCGGTTTTGAGGAAGTAACCTATCTGCTTCTTTTCGGAAAGCTTCCGGATCAGGAAGAACTGAATGGATTTTCCGGGATTCTTGCGAACCAGCGTATGCTTCCGCGGAATTTTGTAAGGGATGTCATTATGAAGGCACCATCCAGAGATATTATGAACGCTCTGTCAAGAAGCGTGCTGACACTTTATTCCTACGACAAAGACCCGGATAATATTGAACTGGAGAATGTGCTCCGTCAGTGTATCAACCTGATCAGCGTTTTCCCGCTGTTATCTGTTTATGCATATCAGGCCTATAACCACTATGAGAAAGGCAAGAGTCTTTATATCCATCAGCCTAAAAAGGAGCTTTCCACAGCTGAGAATATCCTGCGTCTGTTAAGACCGGATAAGAAGTATACGGCACTGGAGGCAGAGATCCTTGATATTGCTCTGATCCTTCATATGGAGCATGGCGGTGGTAATAACTCTACTTTTACTACACATGTGGTTTCCTCTTCCGGGACAGATACGTATTCTGCGATCGCGGCAGCACTAGGTTCTCTGAAAGGCCCGAAACACGGCGGTGCCAACATCAAAGTCGTAAAAATGTTTAACGATATGCGTGAACACGTACATGACTACAGTGATGAAGAGGAGATCAGTGCATACCTTAAGAAGCTTCTTCATAAAGAGGCCTTTGATAAACGTGGACTGATCTATGGTATGGGACATGCGATCTATTCTGTTTCAGATCCACGTGCAGAAGTCTTTAAAGGCTATGTGGAACAGCTTGCAAGAGAAAAGGGCAGAATGAAGGATTATCAGCTGTATGCTGCAGTAGAGCGTCTTGCACCAAAGGTTATCGCAGAGGAGCGTAAGATCTATAAGGGTGTCAGTGCCAATGTGGATTTTTACAGCGGATTTGTTTACAGCATGCTGGATCTGCCGCTGGAGCTTTACACACCGATGTTTGCTATTGCACGTATCGTAGGCTGGAGCGCACATCGTATGGAAGAGCTTATCAATGTGGATAAGATCATCCGTCCCGCATATAAGAATGTCCTTCCGGAAGCAGAGTATATTCCTCTTTGCGAGCGATAGGAAAGGACTGAGGTGGAATAGATGTTCAGATGTTTTTTTCCGGATGAATATCTGGATTCTGCGTATGGGATCGATTATGAGAAGCTGTACAAAGAAGGATACAGAGGGTTGCTCTTCGATATCGATAATACTATTGTTCCCCACGGGGCACCGGCAGATGACCGGGCAAAGAAACTGTTTGAAAAGCTAAGGACTCTCGGGTTTCGATACTGTTTTGTATCCAATAACCAGAAACCTCGTGTGGAGCCCTTTGCCAAAGCAGTAGAGGGGGATTTTATAGAAAATGCCCATAAACCGGCTGGGAAAAATTATAAAAAAGCCTGCCAGGTGATCGGAATCGATCTTGACAGGACGATCTTTATAGGAGATCAGTTGTTTACGGATATTTATGGAGCAAAGAGGGCGGGGATCCGGACGATCCTTGTGAAACCGATTCATCCAAAAGAGGAGATCCAGATCGTGCTGAAGCGTTATCTGGAAAAAATAGTATTACATTTTTACCAAAAAGAGGAGGGAAAGAATTCATGAACCATATTGTAATCATCGGCTTTATGGGTTCAGGAAAGACACGAGTTGGAAAGAGACTGGCGAAGGACCTGGGGCTTCCGTTTATTGACGTGGACAGACTGATCGTGAAAAAAATGAACATGTCAGTAAAGGAGGTATTTGAACGCTTTGGAGAAGCATTTTACCGTGCGCTGGAGACTATGGCAGTCAAGGAACTGTCCACAGACAGCGAACGGAAGGTAATCTCTGTAAGTGCGGGATTGCCTCTTCAGGAGCAGAACCAGAAATATCTCCAGAGTATGGGAACGATCATCTATCTGAAGGGATCTGCTGCAACGTTGATCAAACGTCTGGAAGGAAGTAACAATCCCACATTGGAAGGAACTGAGAATAAAGAAGAGAAGATCAAGAAACTTCTGAAACAGAGAGATCCAGTTTATGAGAAGTTTGCGGACATTAAAGTTGTCACAGGAGTGAAGCCTTTTGATGAGCTGATCGCAGAAATTGAAGAAAAATTGAAGGCTTAAACAAAAAAACAGTTGAAAAATGGCAAAAGGTATTATAGAATAATCCATAGCGAAAAAGAACCGCATATATTAAGGAGGAAATATTTATGATTTCAGCAGGTGATTTCAAAAATGGTATCACACTTGAAATTGATGGAAACGTATGTCAGATCGTTGAATTCCAGCATGTAAAACCAGGAAAAGGCGCAGCCTTTGTAAGAACAAAATACAAGAACATTATCACAGGCTCTGTAGTAGAGAAATCCTTCCGTCCTACAGAGAAATTCCCGGCAGCACGTATTGAGCGTGTAGATATGCAGTATCTGTATCAGGATGGTGGTTTATACTACTTCATGAATACAGAGACATATGATCAGGTTGGTCTTACAGAGGAGCAGGTTGGCGATTCTCTGAAATTTGTTAAGGATAATGAGATGGTTAAGGTTTGCTCTCATAACGGAGAGGTATTCGCAATCGAGCCACCTCTTTTTGTAGAGCTTGAGGTTATTGAGACAGAGCCAGGATTCGCAGGAAATACAGCACAGGGTGCTACCAAACCGGCAACTGTTGAGACAGGTGCACAGGTTCAGGTTCCTCTGTTCGTAAACCAGGGCGACAAACTGAAGATCGATACAAGAACAGGTGAGTATCTCTCACGTGTATAATGCAGCAAAAAACCCGCGTAAGCGGGTTTTTTTGTGCCATAAAATTAAAAGATCATTTTGACAGTATTTAAAATACCAAAGTTTGAATGCATATTCCAGACTGTACAGGTAAGAAAAACTGTACAGTCTGGACTTTTTTTGAAATATCCTTGACACGAAAAATCATTCTGGTATAATTAAACCCAGTCAAAAAACTGACTAAGAAGTTCGTCTGTCCACCAGAGATGACCGGAAATGATCCTGTCACAGAAGTCTTTTAAGGGCTTGTACTGGTTTCGACGGGGGCTTTGAAGTTAGGGAAGCCATCCGCAGACTCCTGGACTGCGTACCAACCGGGAACTAAATATAAACGCAGACGAAAAGTTAGCGTTAGCAGCCTAAGCTGCTCGTCAGCCCCGTTGCACTCACACATCGGGAATCTGGCGTCGACCATGTGAGAAACCTTGCCGGGTAAGCTTTGCCCCGGTAGATGTATCATGAAGCTACTGAAGCAGTAAGCCTGTCGGTGGGCGTACTGCTGAGGGAATGTTAAATCAGCGACTGTGATGGGAGATGCCTTAAGGGATAGGCTTTCGGACAGGGGTTCGATTCCCCTCAGGTCCATTTATGGAACGTCCCGGAAAGACAGCATTTATGCGGCTTTCCGGGAATTTTTTTTACTTTCTTTATTACTCGTGGATATCAGGAAATTCTTCGCAGATATAGAAAGCGATGGTGATAGAATGAAAAAAACTCTGCTTAACAGAAAAAAGCAGAATAAGAAATCTGATTATTATGATTATAATCTGGTAGCTGTTATTGTACTGCTGGTGTGCTTTGGACTGGTCATGCTTTACAGCACCAGTTCATATATGGCAGAAGTGAATTATGGCAACGATATGTTTTATTTTAAGAAACAGGCACTGATCAGTGCAGCATGTCTGATCGGAGCGTTATTTATTTCAAAAATACTGGATTATCATATCCTTCTTCCTTTTACAACTGCGTTGTATGTGGCTTCGCTGATCCTTATGGGACTTGTGCGGACTCCGCTGGGACATTCCTCTCATGGTGCTACCAGATGGCTGTATATCGGACCGATCAACTTTCAGCCTGCCGAGCTGGCAAAGATCGCGGTTATTATCATGATGGCTTACATGATCGGAAAAATGGGACGAAAGGTGAAAACTTTAAAGAGCTGTATGATCCTGGGACTTCCGGGGGCAGGACTTGCGCTTGCGGCTTATATACTTACAGATAACCTGAGTACAGCCATGATCATTTTGGGAATAACAGTTGGAATGGTGTTTGTGGCACATCCGGATATGCGTCCGTTTATTGCTGTGGCAGCGGCAGGAGTGATCCTTATTGTGATCGGAGTACTTTTTCTGGTTGCGACGACCAAGAATAGTGACAGCTTCCGTGTTATGCGAGTACTTGTATGGCTTCAGCCTGAGAAATATTCCGATGAAGGCGGTTATCAGACGCTGCAGGCATTGTATGCCATTGGCTCCGGAGGGCTTTTTGGCCGCGGGCTTGGAAATAGTATCCAGAAGCTTGGAAGTGTTCCGGAAGCACAAAATGATATGATCTTTTCCATTATCTGTGAGGAGCTTGGAATTTTCGGAGGGATTTTTGTACTGATCCTGTTCGGATATCTTTTGTACAGGTTGTTTTTTATTGCGCAGAATGCACCGGATCTGTTTGGCTCACTGATCGTTACCGGGATTTTTATACATATTGCGCTGCAGGTGATCCTTAACATTGCCGTTGTACTGAATCTGATGCCCAATACAGGTGTCACCTTGCCCTTTATCAGTTACGGAGGAACGTCCATTGTGTTCCTGATGCTGGAGATGGCAATAGCTCTCAGCGTGGCCCGTCAGATAAAATTTCAAGAGTAAAATAGTTTTAAAATCAAAATATTTTTGCCCTGGAGCCATTTTTTGGGAAAATCCTCTTGACAACTGTTTTTGCAGACTATATACTTTGCTCAAAAAGAGGAAACAGATTCGATCTGTAACGATTAAAGGAGAGAATAAGACATGTTAGAAAAAATGAAAGAAATGCTTGCAGAGCAGTTAAATTGTGAGGCATCTACAATCACACCGGAGACATCTTTCAAGGATGATCTTGGTGCAGATTCTCTTGACCTGTTTGAACTGGTCATGGCTCTTGAGGATGAGTACAATGTTGAGATCCCGGCAGAGGAGCTTACAGATCTGAACACAGTTGGAGATGTGATCGATTATCTTAAGAACAAAGGCGTAGAAGCATAAGCAGAAATCTAGGATCCTCTGGGACGACAGTGTCTCAGAGGATTTTTTTGTATATGCGAAGATACATGAGAGGGATGGCAGGGTATTCCGCCGGAAAACCTATGGACATTTTGAAGGATTTGGGTATATAATAGCACCTATAAAGAGAAACAACAAAAACGAGGAGAAAAGAAATGACAAAGATCAGAACAAGATTTGCACCGAGCCCTACAGGAAGAATGCATGTGGGTAATTTAAGAACAGCTCTTTATGCTTATTTGATCACAAAACATGAAGGCGGAGATTTTATCCTCCGTATTGAAGATACAGACCAGGAACGTTATGTGGAGGGAGCTGTAGATATCATCTACCGTACTCTTGAGAAAACAGGACTTCTCCATGATGAGGGACCGGACAAGGATGGCGGATTTGGCCCGTATGTACAGAGCGAGCGTCAGGCAACAGGCATGTATCTGAAATATGCCAAACAGCTTATTGAGCAGGGAGATGCATATTACTGCTTCTGCGGCAAGGAAGAACTGGAAAGCATGAAACGTACTGTTGCAGGTAAGGAGATCTCTATTTATGACAAGAGATGTCTCCATCTTTCCAAGGAAGAGGTTCAGCGCCGTCTGGATGCAGGTGAGCCGCATGTTATCCGCTTTAATATGCCAACAGAGGGAACCACTACATTCCATGATGTTATTTACGGAGATATCACCGTTAACAATGAGGAGATGGAGGATTTGATCCTGATCAAATCTGACGGTTATCCGACCTACAACTTCGCAAATGTAATTGATGATCACCTTATGGGAATCACACATGTTGTAAGAGGTAACGAATACCTTTCCTCTTCACCGAAGTATAATCGTATTTATGAGGCATTCGGATGGGAAATCCCGACCTATGTTCACTGTCCGCTGATCACAGACGAGACACATCAAAAGCTTTCCAAGAGATGTGGACATTCTTCCTATGAAGATCTGATCGATCAGGGATTTGTGACAGAGGCAGTGATCAACTATGTTGCACTCCTTGGATGGAGCCCGGCAGACAACCGTGAGATCTTTTCTCTTCCGGAGCTTGTGGAGGCATTTGATTATCATCATATCAACAAATCACCGGCAGTTTTTGACATTGCCAAGCTGAAATGGATGAATGGTGAGTATATCAAGAAGATGGATCCGGAGGCATTCTATGAGAGAGCACTTCCGTATCTGAAAGAAGTTCTGAAAAAAGACTTTGATCTTAAGAAGATTGCAGGAATGGTTCAGACCAGAATTGAAGTATTCCCGGATATTCCGGAGCTTGTAGATTTCTTTGAGGCAGTTCCGGAGTATGACAGTGCGATGTACCGCCACAAAAAGATGAAAACAACAGAGGAGACTTCTCTTGCAGTTCTCAAGGAAGTGCTTCCGGTACTGGAAGCACAGGAGGATTATACCAATGATCCGCTGTATGCATCTTTAAGCGCTTTTGTAAAGGAGCACGGATATAAGAATGGTTATGTTATGTGGCCGCTTCGTACAGCAGTATCCGGCAAGCAGATGACACCGGCCGGTGCAACAGAGATCATGGAGATCATTGGCAAGGAAGAGACACTGAAACGTGTACATGCAGCAATCGAAAAGCTTGAAAATAAATAAGAGTGTGATCGATAATCCAGTTATGAAACGAAATCCATCTCAGAAAAGGGCAATCGCCCACCTGTCAGGACCTATGATGGTTCTGGCAGGCCCCGGTTCGGGGAAAACTTCCGTCATAGTAGAAAGAACAGCACATATGATCCAGGAAGGGAAGATACCGGCTTCCTCTGTTCTTGTTGTGACTTTTTCCAGGGCAGCAGCAGTGGAAATGAAAGAACGGTTTCTGAAATTTACCAGTGTTCAGCGAACCGGCGTTACTTTCGGGACTTTTCACGGAGTGTTTTACGGGATCCTCAAACAGGCTTATGGTCTGAATGGAGGAAATATCCTGTCAGAAGAAGAAAAATATGCGATCTTAAGAGAACTGGTGGTAAACTGTGCTGCAGAACAGTCCCAGGAAGGGGATTTTGTGGAAGATATTGCCAAGGAGATCAGTGTTGTAAAAGGTGGAAGGATCTCTCTGGAACATTATTATTCTTCCTGCTGCCCGGATGAAGTATTCCGACAGATTTTTCAGGGATATCGAAAAGTCCTGAATGAAAGAAGAAAACTTGACTTTGATGATATGCTGTTAAGCTGTTATGAACTTCTGAAAAAGCGAAAAGATATCCTATCTGCATGGCAGAAGAAGTTTCACTATATTCTGGTGGATGAGTTTCAGGATATCAATCATCTTCAGTATGATATCGTGAAGATGCTGGCAGCACCGGAGAACAATCTGTTTGTGGTGGGAGACGATGATCAGTCTATCTATCATTTCCGCGGCGCTCACCCGGAGATCATGCTGAATTTCCCGGAAGATTTTAAAAATGCGGAGACGGTGATCCTGAATATCAATTACCGGTGCAGTGGAAATATCTTGGATACAGCCATGAAGGTGATCGATCATAATGAAAACCGTTATGTGAAAAAACTTTCCACACCAAATGAACCGGGAGAGCCGGTGCAGATAAAAGAATTTCGAAATCCCAGAGACGAATATATGGCAGTTGCAGGCCTGCTGCGGAATCGGATGGAAGAAGGGGATAATATTGAAGATACAGCGCTGCTTTTCAGGACTAATCAGGAAGCCGAAGGACTGGTCGCTGCGTTGATGGAGTATGGGGTTCCTTTCACTATGAAGGAAAAACTGCCCAACCTGTTCCGACACTGGATCTGCCGGAATATGATCGCTTATTTGAAAATGGCAGAAGGAGACCGGAGCCGCAGTACATTTCTGGAGATCATGAACCGGCCAAACCGATACATAGCCAGAGATGCTCTGACAGAAAAAAACGTTGATTTTAAAGCATTGGGAGAGTTTTACAAAGACAAAGACTGGATGTGTGACAGGATCACAACGATGGAGACACATCTTCGGATCTTAAAGACTATGGCCCCTTATGCAGCCATTAATTTTATCCGGAATGGCATGGGATACGAAGAATACTTGCAGGAATATGCAAGGTATCGTAAAATAAAACCGGAAGAGCTTATGGAAACCCTGAACCGGATCCATGAAAGTGCCAGAGGAATGAAAACATTGGAAGAATGGATGGCCTATATGGACGAGTATACCAGAAAGCTTGAAGAACAGGCGAAGAAACAGGATGTGAAACGGGAAGGAGTGGTGATATCCACTCTTCATGCGGTCAAAGGTCTGGAATATGACAATGTATATATCATGAATGTAAATGAAGGCAGCATGCCTTATCGGAAGGCAGTCCTGGAGGCACATCTGGAGGAAGAACGGAGGCTTTTCTACGTTGGTATGACACGGGCAAAGAAGAAACTCTGCCTGTATTATGTAAGACAGCAGTATGAGAAGGAACGGGAACCGTCCCGTTTTCTTGAGGAGGCCGGATTATGAATGGGATTATTTATTATACGAAGATCAGAGATGAATATAACAGCAAGAATATGGAGCATATGATCGGGGAAAAACTTCTGGAAATCGGACTTGAGCGGGAATTTGGACGAAAGCTTGCTTTTGAGCCTCGGTCAAAGGGGGAACATGGGAAACCGTTTTTTACCCTGCTTCCAAGAATTCATTATAATATCACACATTCCGGAAAATATGTGATGTGTCTGTTTGCCGGAGAAGAGGTGGGCATTGATGTGCAGATCCACAAGAAGGTAAATTACGAACGGCTCCTTGAAAGAATGGTGCCGGCAGATATGATACGGGAAATCCTGGATGCAGATGATATGGAGAAAGCCTTTTTTGCCCAGTGGGTTTTGAGAGAGGCATATATCAAATGGACCGGAGAGGGACTGTCCAGGGATCTGCGTACGATTTCCATGGATAAGGGAAATTACATAATGCTGGAGCTGGAACCGGGATACAGTGGTGCAATCTGGTCCAGGGACAGCCTGGAATTACGATTTGAATACGAAGACATCATTTTGAAATAGCAAATAGAGACGATGAAATGAACAAAGAGATGAAACGCAGCTTCAGGATTTTCATTCTGAAGATCCTGGCAGTTGTTTTTGTGCTGTGCATATGTTATTTTTTATATGCATTTGTTTACCGTGCAAAAACGGAGCTGCCCACAAAAGCTGTGGTGACAAATCGAGGTGCTGCAGTGTATACACTGCGGGGACAGAAACAGATGCTTTCCCAGAAAGAGGATTTTTCTTATTTTGCCTTTGATGGGAGAGAAAAAGAGAAGGAATATGGAACATATGTCATTCCCGGGCTGAAGAATACCAGGACGCTGCTCACAAAAAAGGGTGCCACTCCTGCCATGTGTACATCCATGACGCCTCAGGGACTGGCGGTTACAGAGGATTATGTGCTGGTCAGCGCTTACTGCAGCACACAGAAACATAATTCGGTCATTTATGTGATCGATAAGGAAAATCATAATTTTATTAAAGAAGTGATACTGCCTGGACAGCCTCATGTGGGAGGACTTGCCTATGACCCGGAGCATAAGTTATTATGGTATTCCTCCAATATCAACGGGATTGCACAGGCAGTGAGTATAAAGATGGATACAATAGAAGCCTACGATTATGATGACAGCCATCTGCCGGTGGATACTTTCCAGATAGTCAGTCTTTATGGGATCGTGAGAGACTCTTTTATGACCTTTTATAAGGGGTGTCTGTATGTAGGCTGCTTTGAAAAATATAACGAAAGTGTAATTGCACGATACGGAGTTGACGAAGAGGGAAAACTGATCAATACCATGGACGAGAAACTGGGCATGGATTTTGAAATGGCAGTTCCGTTGGATTATTCCACCATATCGGAGCAGGTTCAGGGAATTGCTTTTTATAATGATAAGCTTTTGATCTCTCATTCTTTTGGAATCCTGCCATCCAGGCTGGTGTTTTATGAACAATCCGATAAGCGTTTGTATGTAAACGAGAATTCTGCCAGAACATATCGTTTTCCGGAACGACTGGAACAGATCGTGGTGGAAGGTGACAGCCTTTATGTGATGTTTGAATCCTGTGCCTATGCATACCGTGCGTCCTCCGTAAATATTGTGGATCGGGTCCTGAAGCTGAATCTTTCGAAGATGGAGACCTATGACGAAGAAGAAAGTCTTTTTTTTCTGTCGGAATAAAGAAAAAACGAGAGAGCATCAAAAAAGACAACAGGTACTAAATCCGGCATGTCCGCAATATATTTAAGTGTAAGAGGTGAAAACATGGACGCAAACCAGATCCAGAACCTGTTTGCCAGTAATGTCCGCCAGCTTCTGGTGGATGCAGACCTTGATTATGATAAATTATATGAGATACGTCTCCGCGTGGGAAGACCTCTGTTCCTCACTTATGATGGGGGAGAATGTTTCCTCCGGCAAAAAGATACAGAACCTTATCTGGTTACGCGGGAGGATCTTAAGGAAACACTGGAGTATGTCAGCGGCTATTCCCTGTATGCTTATGAAGATGAGATTCGCCAGGGGTTTTTGAGTGTACAGGGTGGGCACCGTGTAGGAGTTACTGGAAAGGTGATCCTGGACGGAAACCGTATCCGTGGGATGAAATATATTTCCTGCATCAATGTCCGTCTGGCACATGAGATCCAGGGATGTGCAGAAGAAGTGCTGCCATATATCCAGACAAGAGAGCAGATCATGCATACCTTGATCGTTTCTCCGCCCAGATGTGGGAAGACCACGCTTCTTCGGGATATCATCCGGCAGATGAGTAATGGATGGGGAAATATTTCCGGTGTTACGGTAGGAGTAGTCGATGAGCGCAGTGAGCTGGCCGGATGCTATCAGGGGATCCCTCAGAATGACCTTGGAATGCGTACGGATATCCTGGACGGCTGTCCGAAAGCAGAAGGGATGCAGATGCTGATCCGGTCAATGTCGCCGGTTGTGGTTGCTGTGGATGAACTTGGAAAAGAAGAAGATTTCAAGGCTGTGGAATCAGTTATCCACTGTGGATGTCGTCTGATCGCAACTGCACATGGAGCTTCCATGGAAGAAACATTATCCCAGCCGTTTTTCCGGAAATTGTGGGAAGCGCGGGTTTTCCAGAGATATATTTTTCTGGGAAAGCATGAACGTGCAGGAATCGTGGAAGGAATCTATGATGAAAATGGGAAATGCCTATGTACCGGATTGTAGGCTGTATTCTGGTAGTGGCGGCAGGAGCCGGAATGGGATTTTCCGGAAGTATGAGACTTTCGGAGCAGATTCGTATACTGGAAAAACTGCTTCAGATGGTGATCTGCCTGAAAGGCGAGATCCGCTGCGGGAATGCATCACTGCCGGATGCTTTTTATGGAGCAGCAGGAAGAATGAATGGAAAATACAGAGAGTTTCTCATCAGTGCCGCGGACAGGATGAAAGCGGGAACAGGAGAAAAACTTTCACAGATATGCAGGGAATGTGCGGAAAACGCCCTGAAAAAAAGCTGCCTTACCCATGGGGAAAAGGACGCTTTTTTTTCTTTCGGAGAATATCTGGGCTACATGGATCTGGAAATGCAGATGCGACAGCTTTCCCTGTATGAAAATAATTTGGAAGCAGAGATCTTGAAGCGGAAAGCGGAGGTTTCCGGAAAGAAAAAACTGTACCAGGGAATTGGGATTCTTGGAGGCCTGCTGCTTGCGGTTCTCCTGGTATAGTATTGTTTATCAGACAGTAGTAAGAAGGACAGGCTTTCAGAAGAAAAGGAGGGATCATTTGGAGGTCAGTATCATATTTAAGATCGGTGCAGTAGGGATCCTGGTCTCTGTTCTTTCTCAGATCCTGAAACATAGCGGAAGAGAGGAACAGGCTTTTCTGGTGAGTTTTTCAGGACTTCTTTTAGTACTGTTCTGGATTGTGCCGTATATTTATGAGCTTTTTAAAAATATCCAGCAGCTTTTTGTACTGTAGGGGGAGGGAAAGAACCGTGGATATTCTGAAGATTTCTGTTCTGGGAGCGGCAGGGGTTCTTCTGGGGATTCTTCTGAAAGACCGTGCACCGGAGTATGTAAGCCTTGTTACGATGGGAATAGGTCTTGTGATACTGGGATTAGCGGTAGGGAAGATCAGCTATCTGTTCCAGTCCCTGGAGAGACTGAAACAGAGTCTCCCGATTGATGGAAGCTATATCACTACTTTGCTGAAGATGATCGGGATCACCTATATCGGACAATTTTCATCCGGCATATGCAGAGATGCAGGATATTCCTCCACTGGTGCACAGATCGAACTGTTCTGCCGGTTATCTGTAATGGTCTTAAGTATGCCGGTTCTTCTGGCACTGTTGGATACCATACAGGGATTTCTTGCATGAAAAGATATTGGTCAGAGATTTGTGCAGCCCTGTTTCTGGCTGTAGTTATAAACTGTTTTGGCGGTGTGATCGTTTATGCTTCTTCGGCGGAACAACAGATCACAGATCAGATGGAGCTTACCGACCTGCAGTCCATGGTAGATGAGATGCTTGGAGAAAAAACATTTTCTGTTACAGAAGCGTTTCACAGACTGTTGTCAGGGGAAGAGGTGCTTTCGGAGGAGAGTGTGCGGGAATTTTTGCACAGTCTCCTTTTTTATGGTATTGAAAGAGAAAAAGAGCTGATCGTGAAGTTGCTGCTTCTGCTGTTGTTTGCTGCCGTTTTTTCCGGGTTTGCCGGTGCCTTTGATAACGGGCAGGTGGGAGAAATCAGTTTTTATGTGGTGTATCTTCTTGTTTTTACTCTTCTGATGAACAGTTTTTCCGGTTTGAGTGCATCACTGCTTTCAATGCTTGCGTGGATCACGGAGTTTATGAAGGAACTCTCACCGGTGTATTTTATGGCAGTGGCAGCAGCGTCAGGTGCATCCAGTGCAGCTGCTTTTTATCAGGGAGTACTGCTTCTGGTGTGGCTTTTTCAATGGATCCTGGAACGAGTACTGCTTCCCGGAGTGAGTTTATATATTCTTCTGAGATTTGTGAATCATCTTTCCAGGGAAGAAATGCTGGGAAAAATGGCTGAGCTGATCGAGACTGTGATCTCCTGGGGGCTTCGGACATTACTTGGAGTGGCAGCAGGACTGCAGGTGGTGCGTGGGCTTGTAGCTCCGGTAATGGATTCTCTGAAGCGGAGTGCTGTAGGAAAAACTGCAGGTGCTCTTCCTGGGATCGGGAGCGCGGTAAATGCAGTTACGGAACTGGTCCTTACCACAGCTGTTCTTGTAAGAAACAGTCTGGGCATTGCGCTTTTACTGGTGATCCTGGCGGTGGGGGCGGGGCCGTTGGTCCGATATGGACTTTTGTCACTGACCTATCGCTTTCTGGCGGCTGCGGCGCAGCCTGTATCAGACAAACGGCTGGTAGAAGCCTTTGGCACCATGGCAGAGGGATGTGCACTTCTGATGAGAATCCTGTTTACTGCGGAAATTTTATGTATGCTTACATTTCTGATCTTGATGGCAGGAGGAGGCTTGGGATGAGAACAGAACTTTATCAGTGGATGAAAAGCCTGGCTTTTTTTCATGTACTTACTACAGCACTTCTGCATATTCTGCCTGATAAGCGTTATGAGCAGTATATACGGCTGTTTATGGGGCTTCTGTTGGTGCTTTTGATCTGTACACCTATATTTGCCGTAGTGGGAAAAAGTGAAGAACTTCTGTCCGGATTCAGCAATAATTATGGGAGAGAAGAACAGGTACGTATGGAGACAGAAGCAGAAGGAATAAGGGAAACATTTCTTAAAGGAGCATATGAACAGGAACTGAAGGATCAGGTTCAGGGTATCCTCAGGAAAGAAGGGATTTTTTCGGCAAAAACAGAAGTAGATATGGAGAAAGAGCTTCAGCTGACCATAACACTTTATGGAACAGTCACAGAAAAACAGAGGGAGGCGGTGAAAAATGAGCTCGAAAGAATCTGCGGACTCAGGAAAGGACAGTATCAGATCCTGGCTTCTGAGGATGGGATGGAAGGAGTGGGGAGTTTTCCTTCTTCTGGGAATCCTTCTTCTGGTGGCAGGACTTCCGGTAACCCGAAAGAATAGTAAAACAGCAGAGGATCAGAATGCGGAGAAAACCCGCCTGGAGAGCCGCCTTGAGGAACTGCTTTCCAATGTGGAAGGAGTCGGAGAAGTGGAAGTGATCATTATGACCGGGGATGAGGGAAATACGGAAAACTTTTCCATAAGCAGCAAAAATGAAGTTACCGGTGTGCTGGTGGCGGCCCAGGGAGCAGGCAGCGCAGTGACAGTCCAGAATATTCAGCAGGCAATTATGGCATTATTTCAGATCGACGCTAATAAAATTAGAATAATGAAAATGAAATGAGGAGAGTAGAAGTGAAAAAGATCATGAAGAAAAATCAGGTAATCATCACCTCGCTGGCCATTCTCATTGCTGTGGCCGGATATCTGAATTTCGCAGATGTGGATCTGGGATTTAAGGATAAGGAGACGAGTACAGACAGCAGCAGTATCCTGGATGACGTGGATTATGACCTGACCGATGAAACAGCCCTTCTGGATGAGAACGGGGCAGATGGCACAACCCAGTCGGAGGTGATGGATACCGCATCCCCGGGCGAGGCCGTACTTACCGGTGCTTCGGATTTTGCAGCACAGGCAAAAGTCAGCAGGGAGCAGGTGCGTTCCCAGAACAAAGCGGACCTGCAGGCGATCATCAGTAATAAAGACATCAGCGAAGAGGAAAAACAGAATGCTATTAACACAATGGTTTCCATGACAGATCTTACAGAAAAAGAGGCGGCTGCAGAGCTTCTTCTGGAGGCGAAGGGCTTTGAAAATGTGATCGTAAATCTAACGGGTGAAACTGCGGATGTTGTGGTGCCGGATGCAGATCTGGAGGATGCAAAACGTGCACAGATCGAGGATATTGTAAAGAGGAAAACCGGTGTGGCAGCAGAGAGCATTGTGATCACGCCTCTGAGTCAAAGTAAAAATGCATCGGATGTCATAAATACTGCAGATGAAGCTGAAAAAAATACGGGAGGTGCAGAGGATAATGCGGAAAGTACAGGTGAGGAGGTGCAGGATACCGCTGCATCTGTGGAAAGCGATTCGGCGGATCAAACATCTGAGGACGCAGAGACGGCTGCAGATATCCAGAACGATCAGACTATTGATACAGAGGGAATTTACGACTGAATTGCCTTGACAGCAAAGCCTTGTCTATACTAGAATAGGAAAGGTTATAGTAAAATAGAGATATCAGAGAATATACAGGAGGCTCACGTGTCGAAGTATACGAAAGAAATAGAAAAAAGAAGAACATTTGCCATCATCTCTCATCCGGATGCTGGTAAAACAACATTAACAGAAAAATTTCTGCTGTATGGAGGGGCCATCAATCTGGCCGGAAGTGTAAAGGGTAAGGCTACGGCCCGCCATGCAGTATCAGACTGGATGGAGATCGAGAAGGAAAGGGGTATTTCCGTTACTTCATCCGTTCTTCAGTTCCATTATGACGGATATTGTATAAACATTCTGGATACACCTGGACATCAGGATTTCTCCGAGGATACCTACCGTACATTGATGGCTGCGGATTCAGCAGTTATGGTCATCGATGGATCCAAGGGTGTTGAGGCACAGACCCGTAAGCTTTTCAAGGTCTGTGTTATGAGACACATTCCGATCTTTACTTTTATCAATAAGATGGACAGAGATGCCAACGATACTTTTGATCTTCTGGATGAGATCGAAAAAGAGCTTGGTATTGCAACCTGTCCGATCAACTGGCCAATCGGTTCCGGTAAGAAATTCCGGGGTGTGTTTGATCGTAATACAAAGAAGATTCTTACCTTCTCCGATACACAGAAGGGCACCAAGGAAGGTGTGATAGAAGAGATTGATATTAATGATCCCCGTGCAGATGAGGTCATGGATCCTGAGCAGAAAGAGCAGCTGATGGAAGAAATCGAGCTTCTGGATGGCGCAAGTGCGGAGTTTTCTCAGGAAGAGGTCAGCAAAGGACAGCTGACACCGGTATTTTTCGGTTCTGCTCTTACCAACTTTGGTGTGGAAACATTTCTGGAGCATTTCCTGAAGATGACCACTTCTCCGCTTCCGAGAACTGCAGACTGCGGACCGGTAGATCCTATGAGTGATGATTTTTCAGCCTTTGTATTTAAGATCCAGGCGAATATGAACAAGGCTCACAGAGACCGTATCGCATTTATGAGGATCTGTTCAGGCAAGTTTGATGCGACCAAAGAGGTTTATCATGTGCAGGGAGACAAGAAGATGCGACTTCTTCAGCCGCAGCAGATGATGGCAGAAGCCCGTCATGTTGTGGAGGAGGCTTATGCAGGTGATATCATCGGTGTCTTTGACCCGGGTATTTTTTCTATTGGAGATACCATCTGCGCACCTGGAAAGAAATTTGCCTTTGAGGGGATCCCGACCTTCGCGCCGGAGCATTTCGCACGTGTGCGTCAGATCGATACCATGAAGAGAAAACAGTTTGTAAAAGGTATCAACCAGATCGCTCAGGAAGGTGCAATCCAGATATTCCAGGAGTTTAACACCGGTATGGAAGAGATCATTGTGGGTGTTGTAGGTATCCTGCAATTTGATGTCCTGAAATACCGTCTGGAGAATGAGTATAATGTAGATATCCGCCTGGAAACACTTCCATATGAGCATATCCGCTGGATTGCCAACAAGGAGACTGTAAAAGTAGACAAGATCGTGGGAACTTCTGATATGAAGAAAGTCACAGACCTTAAGGGAAATCCGTTGCTGCTCTTTGTCAATGCATGGAGTGTTGGCATGGTTGAGGACAGAAACCCTGATCTGGTACTGACAGAATTCAGTAAATAAGCCCTTTTATTTCATAACTTTTTTTGATATAATAGTATAAAATTACGAACAAAAATATTATATCCGTAGGAGGGTTTCCCATGGCAGAAAAAAGAACAACATATAAGATACAGGATTTGGGCGGAATCGGTGAAGTTCACATTGCAGATGAAGTTGTTGCGATCGTTGCAGGACTTGCAGCAACAGATGTGGATGGAGTTGCTTCCATGGCAGGAAATATCACCAATGAGCTGGTAAGTAAACTTGGAAAGAAGAATCTGTCCAAGGGCGTGAGAGTAACCATTCTGGAAGGAGTCGTTACCGTGGATCTGTCACTGAATATCGAGTATGGCAGAAACATTCTTGAGACAAGCAAGAAGGTTCAGGAGAAGGTTAAATCCGCTATTGAGAATATGACAGGACTTGAGGTTGCAGATGTAAATATTCATATTGCCAGCGTGGATATGGAGAACGAAAAAGGAAAGTAAACCTTTCCTTTTTTCCGTCTTAGGAGGAAATTATGAGAAGAAGAGAACAGAGAGAACATGTATTTAAACTTATGTTTATGACAGAGTTTAATTCAGAAGAAGAGATGACAGAACAGCTCTCTCTTTATTTTGAAGGTCTTGGAGAACTTTCAGAACAGGACCAGGAATATATGAAGAAGAAGTACGCACATGTGAAAGAACATCTGGAAGAGATCGATGCACAGCTGAACAGTGCAAGCCGTGGATGGAAGACAAAGCGTATGAGCCGTGTGGATCTTGCGGCACTTCGTCTAGCAGTATATGAGATGGAATATGATGCAGACGTACCGACAGGAGTAGCTATCAACGAAGCGGTAGAACTTGCCAAAAGATTTGGCGGAGATGCTTCCGGCTCCTTTGTAAATGGAGTACTGGGTAAGATCGCATCTGAGAAGGATGAAAAGAAAAACGAGGAGGAGACTGCTGACACAGAAGAGAAGGCAGCAGAAGCCCCGGAAGAGAACGCATGAGAAATGTCTATTCTGTCGGTCAGGTAAACCATTATGTCAAAAATATGTTTACCCAGGATTACTTTCTCCGGAAAGTCTATGTAAAGGGAGAGGTATCCAACTGTAAATACCATACCAGCGGACATATTTATTTTTCCCTGAAGGATGAAACAGGCACATTAAGCTGTGTGATGTTTGCGGGACACCGTAGGGGTCTTGCTTTTCGCATGAAGGACGGGGATAAGGTAGTTGCAGGCGGAATTGTAGACGTATATGAGAGAGACGGGCGTTATCAGCTTTATGCAAAAGAGATCACACTGGAGGGTGCTGGTGCCCTCTATGAGCGGTATCTGGCACTGAAACAGGAACTTGAGGATATGGGGATGTTTGCCCAGGAATATAAGCAGCCCATTCCTCATTTTATTCATACCCTTGGCGTGGTGACAGCACCTACTGGTGCAGCAGTACAGGATATCCGCAATATTGCAGGCAGAAGGAATCCATATCTGCAGGTGATCCTTTATCCGGCACTTGTGCAGGGAGAGGGAGCGGCGCAGAGTATCGTAAAGGGAATCCGGATGCTGGATGAAGCAGGGGTGGACGTGATCATCGTCGGCCGTGGAGGTGGCTCTATTGAAGATCTCTGGGCCTTTAACGAGGAGAGCGTTGCCCGTGCTATTTTTGAGTGCAGGACACCGGTGATCTCGGCAGTGGGACATGAGACGGATTTTACCATTGCGGATTTTGTAGCAGATCTGCGGGCACCTACACCATCTGCTGCAGCAGAGCTGGCAGTGGATGATTTTCGCAGTGTTCTGGAGAGCTTTCATATGTACGGAGACCGTCTGCAGCGTGCCATGAACAGTAAGACAGAACTTTTTGCCGCAAAACTTAAGGCCTATGAGAACAGATTCCAGTATCTGAGCCCGGAGTCCATGTTACGTGAAAAACGTCAGTATGCATCGGAGCTGGAGGAATGCCTGCGTTCTTCCATGGAACAAAAGCTTACAGAGAAAAGACATGAACTGGCAATATGGATCCAGCGGTTTGAGGGACTTTCTCCATTAAGAAAGCTAAATGGAGGATATGCATTTGTGTCCGACTTAGGCGGACATGCGGTGACAGAGATCAGTCAGATAAAAAAAGGTGACAGGATCTCCATTGCAGTAACCGATGGAGTCATAGAAGCAGTTGCGGATCGCATCAGGAAGGAAGAGCGATAATGGCAGAAGCAAAGAAAGAAGAGAAATCCATAGAAGATACTTTTGGGGAGCTTGATCTGCTTGCCCGGAAGCTGGAGGATAAAGAAACACCTCTTGAGGAGTCTTTCCGCCTCTACAGACAGGGAATGGAGCTCCTAAAGGATCTGAACGGAAGACTGGATACTGTAGAAAAAAAGATGCTTCAGATGAATGAGGATGGGACATTTCGTGAATTTTAAAGAAGAACTGAAAAGAAGAACAGAAGAAGCAGAACATGTGATCCGGGAATATCTTCCGGAAGAATCCGGTTTTGCAAAAACCATGGCAGAGGCTATGAATTACAGTATGACGGCAGGTGGAAAGAGACTCCGCCCGATCCTGATCAGGGAAACCTACGAGCTGTTTGGAGGAAAGGATAAGCTTTGTGAGCCTTTTATGGCGGCTATGGAGATGATCCATACACATTCGTTGATTCATGATGATCTCCCTGCACTGGATAACGATGATTACCGAAGGGGAAGGCTGACCACACATAAAGTATACGGAGAGGCCATGGGCGTTTTAAGCGGTGTGGCACTCCTTAACAGAGCTTATGAAGTGATGCTTTCCGCCTTTGATCTGACCGAGGATAAAGACCGTGTGATAGCCGCCATGCGGATCATTGCAGATAAGACCGGCATCAACGGTATGCTTGGTGGACAGAGTGTTGATGTGGAGAATGATGGGAAACCTCTGGAACACAAGATGCTGGATTATATTTACAAAAACAAGACCTCCGCATTGATCGAGGCTTCCATGATGACCGGTGCTGTGCTGGCAGGGGCATCTGAGAAAGAACTTGAGATTGTGGAGCAGGCTGCAGAAAACATCGGGCTGGCTTTTCAGATCCAGGATGATATCCTTGATGTGACCAGTACCCAGGAGGAACTGGGAAAACCGATCCACAGTGATGAAAAAAACAATAAGGTTACCTATGTAAGCCTTGTTGGAGCCCCGGCAGCAGCCAGCAGGGTTAAAGAACTTTCTGACCATGCGGTAGAACTTTTAGACGACCTTGACAGGAAGAACGGCTTTCTGGATCTTCTTGTGGAAAGTCTTGTCAGCCGCAGGAAATAGAAAGAACAAAGGAAGGGTACAAATGATTCTGGAAAAAATTAAAAAGCCAAATGATATTCATAAAGTTTCATTGGAGGATTTTCCGCGCCTTGCCGAGGAAATCAGGAGCTTTTTGATCCAGAGTGTAAGTGAGACAGGTGGCCATCTGGCATCCAATCTGGGTGTGGTGGAGCTGACTCTTGCTCTGCATAATGTGCTTGATCTTCCACAGGATAAGCTGATCTGGGATGTGGGACATCAGGCTTATACACATAAAATCCTTACAGGAAGAAAAGACGGCTTTAAGGATCTTCGTAAAGAAGGAGGTTTAAGCGGTTTTCCAAAAAGGAATGAAAGTGACTGTGATTCGTTTGATACCGGACACAGTTCCAATTCCATTTCCGCAGGACTTGGCTATGTCCGTGCCAGAGACCTGATGGGAGAGAAATACCATGTGGTTTCCGTGATCGGAGATGGTGCGCTTACCGGTGGGATGGCTTATGAAGCATTGAACAATGCGGCTGAACTGAAGACTAATTTTATTATTATCATCAATGATAATAACATGTCTATTTCCAAGAACGTAGGAGGAATGTCCACCTATTTAAGCGCTCTGCGTACAGCTGAGACTTATACAGGAATGAAGATCGGCGTGACAAAAACACTCAAAAAGATTCCCCATGTTGGAACCGCCGTGGTAGATACGGTCCGAAAGACCAAGAGCAGCATCAAGCAGCTGATCATTCCCGGAATGCTTTTTGAAAATATGGGGCTGACTTATCTGGGACCGGTAGATGGCCATAATATGCGTCAGATGATGAAGCTTTTTAATGAGGCAAAGAGAGTGGAGGGACCGGTTGTTGTCCATGTCCTTACAGAAAAAGGCAGAGGCTATGGACCGGCATCTTCCCATCCGGAGCGTTTTCACGGAACAGGTCCTTTTGACATCCAGAGTGGCAGACCTCTTGCAGCAAAAACAGCGCCGACATATACGGATCATTTTTCCGGTGCAATATGTTCTTTGGCAGAGAAGAACAAAAAAGTAGTTGCTATTACAGCTGCTATGCCAGATGGAACCGGACTGAACCGATTCCGGAAGAAATTCCCGGAGCGTTTTTTTGATGTGGGTATTGCGGAAGAACATGCAGTAACCTTTGCGGCAGGCATGGCACTTGGGGGAATGATCCCGGTTTTTGCGGTATATTCTTCGTTCCTGCAGAGAGGGATCGATCAGATCCTTCACGATGTATGTATGCAGGATCTTCATGTGATCTTTGCCATTGACAGGGCAGGATTTGTCGGAGCAGATGGTGAAACACATCATGGATGCTTTGATTTATCCTATCTGTCCATGATTCCCAATATGACAGTTATGGCTCCCAAGAATGGAAAAGAGCTTGAGGAGATGTTGAAATTTG
>NZ_WQQD01000018.1:0-41354 GCF_018785605.1 Blautia sp. MCC270 | reverse complement strand
CACTTAAGAAGGGCAGAAGTGAAGTGATCACTCCAGGCAGTGAGATTGCAGTTCTCGGGGTTGGCAGCATGGTTTCTGTCTGTCAGAAGGTCTGTGAAGAGATAAGAAATCACAAAATAGCAGGAGCTACGTTTGTCAATGTCCGTTTTGTAAAGCCTCTGGATACAGAGCTTCTTGATCGGCTTTCGCAGAACCACAGTCTTTTGGTCACTGTGGAGGAGAATGTAAAAAGCGGTGGGTTCGGAGAACATGTATCTGCTTATATGGAAGCCTGTCATCCGGACGTAAGAGTTCTTCCACTGGCAATACCGGATCATTTTATTGAGCATGGAACGGTGGACCGTCAGCGAATGAAAATAGGTTTAAATGTACAGGGAATCCTGGATGCGGTAGAACAGAGCTGGGAAAATCTTGTGAATAACAGAAAATAAAGGACATAGCCTTTGCAGAAGAACACGAAGCTGTGAGGCATTTTACAGCCCGGCGCATAAAGAGCCGGGCTGTTGGAGGATAATATGAAAAAAAGACTGGATATCATGATGGTGGAACAGGGACTTGCACCGTCACGCGAAAAAGCAAAAGCGTATATCATGGCCGGGGAAGTATATGTCAACGGTCAGAAGGAAGACAAGGCTGGCTCCATGTTTGCTGAGACTGTCAAGCTGGAGGTAAGAGGAAAGACTCTTCCTTATGTCAGCAGAGGCGGACTGAAGCTGGAAAAAGCCATGAAAAATTTTGGCGTGACGCTGAAGGATAAGGTGTGCATGGATGTAGGCGCATCCACCGGCGGTTTCACAGATTGTATGCTTCAGAACGGAGCGGTCAAAGTCTATTCCATTGATGTGGGATATGGACAGCTGGACTGGAAACTCAGGAATGATCCAAGAGTTGTATGCATGGAAAAAACAAATATCCGCTATGTGGTACCGGAAGATCTGGAAGGTCCGGCAGCATTTTCTTCGATCGATGTTTCTTTTATCTCCCTTACAAAAGTGCTTCTTCCTGTAAGAAACCTTCTCACAGAGGACGGAGAGATCGTATGTCTCATCAAACCTCAGTTTGAGGCCGGCAGAGAAAAAGTCGGAAAAAAAGGCGTTGTCCGTGATCCGAAGGTCCATGAAGAAGTCATTGAGAAAGTCAGAGATTATGCCATGAGCATTTTTATGGAGCCCTGTCATCTTTCCTTTTCTCCCATCAAGGGACCTGAAGGAAATATTGAATATCTCCTTCATCTGAAAAAACATCCGGAAGGAACAGAAGTACCTGTGAGTCTTGACGTATCCGTAGAGGATGTGGTAAAGGAAGCCCACGGACAGCTGGACTGATGTTTGGAAAGGACTGAAGCAATATGGACAGATTTTATATAATTCCAAACAGTGCCAAGGATCCGGAACTGACATTTTCTAATAGGATCATTGCTTATCTGGAGAAGCATGGTGCCAGGTGTCATGTGCAGAAGATCACCGAAAAAATGGAAGGACCGTATCATTATACGGACCCGGATGGGATTCCGCAGGATACACAGTGCATTATTGTACTGGGTGGAGATGGAACACTTCTGCAGGCTGCAAGGGATGTGGTGCATCTGGATATCCCTCTTCTTGGAATCAATCTGGGAACTCTGGGATTTCTTGCCGAGGTGGATAAAAATTCCGTGTATCCGGCTCTGGATCGGCTTCTGTCAGATGACTATGAGCTGGAAGATCGTATGATGCTGGAAGGAAAGATCTATCGGGGAGAAGAACTTATTGGAAAAGATATCGCATTAAATGACATTGTGATCGGAAGAGAAGGACATCTCCGTGTGATCCGTTTCAAGAATTATGTTAATGATGCATATATGAATTCATACAATGCAGATGGTATCATCATTTCCACTCCGACCGGTTCTACCGGATATAGTCTGTCAGCGGGAGGTCCCGTGGTTTCTCCCAGTGCCAGTATGATGATCATGACCCCCATCGCTCCCCATACCATGAACACCCGAAGTATTATTCTTTCCGGGGAAGAGGCAGTTACAGTAGAGATCGGTGAGGGAAGACATAATACCATTGAGAAAGCGGTGGCCTCTTTCGACGGGGATACCCAGATATCCATGGTCACCGGTGACCGGATCGTGATCCGGAAAGCCACAGTCAGGACAAAAATCCTCAAGCTGAACCATCTGAGCTTTGTGGAGGTTCTGAGACAGAAAATGAGTAACAGCTGATGCAGGAGGTTCAATTTTGAAAGTAGCAAGACATGAAAAAATTATCGAACTGATCCGTCAGTACGAGATCGATACACAGGAAGAACTTGCAGCAAGACTGAATGAGGCCGGTTTTAAGGTTACGCAGGCTACCGTATCCAGAGATATCCGTGCTCTGAAAATGACAAAGGTTGCAGGCAGCAACGGAAAGTCCAGATATGCGATCCTGGAAGAACATACACCGGATGTGTTAAGTGACAAATATTCCAGAGTTTTGAAAGATGCAGTGATCGCTATGAACATCGGACAGAATATCGTAGTGGTAAAAACAATTCCGGGAATGGCCATGGCGGCAGCAGCAGCTCTTGATGCCATGAAATGGCCGGAAATCCTGGGATGTATTGCCGGAGATGATACCATTATGTGTGTGGTGAAAACTTCTGAACAGGCACCGGGTGTAGTTCAGAAGCTTGGCGGGATCTTATCCAGAGGAAAATAAAATGACAGAATATGTAAATGCTTTATACCAGAAAGGAAATCAATGTTAGTACATCTGCATGTAAAAAATCTTGCACTGATAGAGGAATCAGAGGTGGAATTCGGACCAGGCTTAAATATCTTAACTGGTGAGACCGGAGCCGGAAAATCCATTCTGTTAGGATCCATACAGCTTATCCTGGGTGGAAAAACTTCCAGAAGCATGATTCGTGAAAATGCTTCCTATGCCCTGGTAGAGTTGCTGTTTCAGGTTGAAAACACGAAAGCCAGAGAGTCCCTTGCGGCGCTTGACATCTATCCGGAAGACGGACAGGTGCTGATGTCCCGCAAGATCATGGACGGCAGAAGTATCAACAAGATCAACGGAGAGACAAGTACTGTCAGCCAGATGAAAGCAGCAGCAGCCTGTCTTCTGGACATTCACGGACAGCATGAGCATCAGTCACTTCTTTATGGAGACCGCCAGCTGGCTATTTTGGATGTATATGGAAAAGAACAGATCCTTCCTGCCAGGGAGAAGGTCCGGAAAGCTTATCAGGAGTATCGGGACTATGTGGATCAGCTGAAAGCACTGGATATGGATGAGGAACAGCGCAACCGTGAAAAAGCCTTTCTGGAATTTGAGATCAATGAGATCGAGGAGGCAGCTCTTATTCCAGGAGAGGACGAAACACTGGAGGACCGCTACCGGAAGCTGAGCAACGCCAGAAGGATCATGGAAACAGCACAAATGGTTCGTGGGATGACCGGATATGAACAGGGCGCCGCAGATATGACCGGAAATGCCCTGAAAGAGTTTTCAAGAATTGCAGATTACGATAAGGATCTTGCACCTTTACAGGAAGCTCTTGTGGAAATCGATTCACTTCTCAGTGACTTCTGCCGTGATCTGTCCTCTTATATGGATAGTTTGACTTTTGACGAAGAAACTTTTTTTGAAACAGAAAAAAGACTGGATCTTATCAATAGTTTGAAGGCAAAGTATGGACAGACGATCCATGAAATTTTGTCTTATCAGAAGGAACAGCAGGAAAAATTAGAAAAACTTCAAAGATTCGAAGAAAATTTCCGGTTACTGAAAGAAAAACTTATGCAGGCAGAAAAGATTCTTGAGGAAGCTTCGCATGAACTTTCAGAGATCCGGAAAAAATACAGTAAGCAGCTGGATGAAAAGATTATCGAAGGATTGAAGGAACTGAATTTTGAGGATGTGGATTTTTCTATCCGTTTTGACCGCAGAAAAAATTATACAGATAATGGTTATGATGCGGTGGAATATGAGATTTCCACAAATCCAGGTGAGAGTAGAAAACCGCTGGGACAGATTGTATCCGGTGGTGAGCTTTCCAGGATCATGCTTGCCATCAAAGCGATCCTTGCAGATAAAGATCAGATCGATACACTGATCTTTGATGAGATCGATACAGGGATCAGTGGGCGTACTGCACAGAAGGTCTCTGAAAAAATGGCAGTGATCGGACAGCACAGGCAGGTGCTTTGTATCACACATCTTCCACAGATCGCAGCAATGGCAGATACCCATTTTGAGATTGAGAAACATGTAGAAGGAACAGAAACCATCACCCAGATCCATCCTCTGGAAGGAGAGGAATCTGTTCGTGAGCTTGCCAGACTTCTGGGCGGTGCCCAGATCACGCCGGCTGTTCTTGGAAATGCAAGAGAGATGAAGGAATTGGCACAGCAACAAAAAAATACAAGACTGAAATAATTTATACGTTACATACTAAGAGAGGACGGCCGAAAGGTCGGTCCTCTTTTTTAACCGAATCAAGTCAGTCCCCTGCTTCAGTTGCGAAAAGCAATAAGCAGTGGGTGGGGATTTGCTTGTATCAGAAAATTACAAAGGATGTGACGTAAGATGAACAGAAAAAGAAAATACCGATGTTGGCTCCTTGTATTTCTTGCGCTGGATCTGATTCTGATGGGATGGCTGGGCTACCGGCTTCTGGACAGAAAAATCCCGGATCAGATTCTGGTGGATCATGAGGACAGCCGGGAAGTAGCCAATCTTCTTAAACGCCCTTTTATCAGCTTTGATGATGCGATCACCGTTTCAGGAAAAGACAGCTATAAGTTGCACTGCAGACTCTTGGGAGTGATCCCTTTTAAGGATGTGAAGGTAAAAAATATAACTGCAAAAGAAGTATATGCAAGCGGAGATGCAGTAGGTATTTATATGCAGACGAAAGGAGTTCTGATCATTGATACAGGCGAGATCCTTTCGGAAAGTGGTGAGATGGAAGAACCGGCCCGGGACATTGTAAAGCCGGGAGATTATATTGTGGCTTTTGATCAGAACCGGATCCAGTGCAAGCAGGATCTTCTGGAGGATCTTGCAGATCTTTGCGGAGAATCTGTAACATTGAAGGTCCGCCGGGGAAAAGAGACGATTCCCCTGTCCCTGACGCCGGTGAAAGATGAGAAAGGAAACTATAAGCTTGGCATCTGGGTGAGGGACGATACACAGGGAATCGGAACCCTGACTTATGTGGACGAAAATGGAGGGTTCGGTGCTCTTGGTCACGGGATCAGCGATGTGGATACCGGCGAACTTTTAAGTATCGCAGATGGAAATCTTTACAACGCCCAGATTCTGGGGATCCAGAAAGGAGAAAAAGGAAATCCTGGAGAACTATCTGGTCTGATCCGATACGAAGCTGACAATATCCTGGGTGAGATTTCCGAAAACAGTAAAAACGGCATTTTTGGAACTGTGGATGCTGATCAGGTGAAAAATCTGGATCTGAAGAAGATTCCTGTGGGTTACAAACAGGATCTGAAAATTGGACCCGCATCTGTTCTCTGCTGCACAGACGGCGAAGTAAAAGAATATGCCGCGGAGATCACCAGGATCGATATGAACCATGAGGATTCTAATAAGAGCTTCGTGATCCAGATCACAGATAAAGAACTCCTGGAAAAAACAGGTGGGATCGTTCAGGGAATGTCTGGAAGTCCTGTGCTTCAGAACGGAAAACTCTTTGGTGCCGTGACTCATGTATTTGTGCAGGATTCTACCGGCGGATATGGGATTTTTATTGAAAATATGACAGGCAATGCATAATCTGCAGTTGAGGAAAGAGGCACAAAAACATGGAAAAAGTCCGGGAAAAGTGCCTCTTTTTTATATGGGGAAAAATGCCGGATACAGATGGAAATACCTGCATTTTGGTGAATTTTGTGATATATAAGAGAAAAAATGTCGAAAAATATCGTACGAAAGTGTGATAAAATAACTACTTTTATCTTGATTTTACTACAGGATTTCCACTATAATAATTTTGTCGCCAGCAAGGGGAAAGCGCAGGCAGCTAACAGTGTCGGTTACTGCCGTGGTGACAGGGGGTATGTCTGGAAACCCAAGGAGATAGAAGTTAGGAGGGTCCTCATGGACAAATTAAATGTTGCAATTGCTGATGATAACGCGAAAATGACAGACATGCTCGGTCAGATGATCGAAGAAGATAAAGACCTTGAACTGGTCGGAAAAGCACACAACGGAGAAGAAATCTGTAACATAATCAAAGATAAGGAGCCGGATGTGGTGATTCTCGACATCATTATGCCGAAGATGGACGGCCTTTCCGTTATGGAGAAATTTTCCCATAACGCAAATGTCAAAAAAGTTCCAGTGTTTATCGTATTATCTGCAATTGGACAGGAGAGGATTACAGAGGATGCATTCAGTCTTGGAGCAGACTATTATGTTTTGAAGCCTTTTGACAACACCACACTTTTAAACCGGATCAAACATATTCGGAAGATTGGGGACAGAAGAGTGCGGGAGATTGCAAGGCCAGGTATCACAGAAACCAAAAAGCCTCAGCCGGAGAGGAATCTGGAAACCGATGTGACGAATATCATTCATGAGATCGGAGTTCCGGCACACATCAAGGGGTATCAGTATTTAAGGGATGCGATCATTTTGTCTGTCAATGACATGGAAATGCTCAATTCCATTACTAAGGTATTATATCCAACCATTGCGAAACGCCATCAGACAACACCGAGCAGAGTGGAGCGGGCGATCCGACATGCGATCGAGGTGGCATGGAGCCGGGGAAAGATGGATACCATTGATGAATTGTTTGGATATACTGTAAGCACCGGAAAAGGGAAACCCACGAATTCTGAATTTATAGCACTGATCGCAGATAAAATCAGACTAGAATATAAAAATCGGTCTTTAAATTAGATGAATTTTGGAGTATAATCATAAATAAAAACGGGTGTACCCAGGGAGGGGAATACAGATGAAAAAAATTCTGTTTGCTACATCAGAAGCAGTACCTTTTATCAAAACAGGAGGACTCGCTGATGTTGCCGGCTCACTGCCTAAGTGCTTTGACAAAAAATATTTTGATATACGCGTGATCTTGCCGAAATATGCCTGCATGAAACAGGAATGGAAAGACAAAATGGAGTATGTGACCCATTTTTATATGGATCTGGGATTTAAGAACTGCTATGTAGGCATTATGCAGATGCAGTATGACGGGATCCAGTTTTACTTCATTGACAATGAATATTATTTCAGCGGTCCGAAACCATATGACAGTGCACCATGGGATCTTGAGAAATTTGCTTTCTTTTCCAAAGCTGTGTTATCGGTTCTTCCGGTGATCGGATTCAGACCGGATATCATCCATTGTCATGACTGGCAGACAGGACTTGTTCCGGTTTACCTTCACGATTCTTTCCAGGAGAATGAATTCTTCCGTGGAATCAAGACTGTTATGACAATACATAACCTGAAATTTCAGGGTGTATGGGATGTTAAGACTGTTAAGGATATCACAGGCCTTTCCGATTACTACTTTGCGCCGGATAAACTGGAAGCATACAAGGACGCAAACTTCCTGAAGGGCGGTATGGTATTTGCAGATGCCATTACCACAGTAAGTAATACCTATGCAGAAGAGATCAAGACACCGTTTTATGGTGAGAAGCTGGACGGACTTCTCAATGCGAGAGCCAACAGCCTGCGTGGTATTGTAAATGGTATTGATTACAATGAATTCAATCCGGAGACAGATCCGAATATCACCAAGAATTACAATGCAAAGAACTTCCGCAAGGAGAAGATCAAGAACAAGATCCAGCTTCAGAAAGATCTTGGACTTGAGCAGGATCCGAAAGCTATGATGATCGGTATTGTATCCCGCCTGACAGATCAGAAGGGATTTGATCTGATCGCTTATATCATGGACGAACTGTGTCAGGATGCGGTTCAGATCGTTGCTCTTGGTACCGGTGAGGAACGTTATGAGAATATGTTCCGTCATTTTGACTGGAAGTATCATGGCAAGGTATCTGCACAGATCTACTATGATGAGGCAATGTCTCACAGAATTTATGCAGCATCTGACGCATTTCTGATGCCGTCACTGTTTGAGCCATGTGGCTTAAGCCAGCTGATGAGCCTTCGTTATGGAACTCTTCCGATCGTCAGAGAGACCGGTGGTCTGAAGGATACAGTTGTCCCGTACAATGAATTCGAGGGAACCGGAACAGGATTCTCCTTCGTAAATTACAATGCACATGAAATGCTTGCTACGATCCGTTATGCAGAGAGTGTATATTATGACAAGAAACGTGAATGGAATAAAATGGTAGATCGCGCGATGGCTGCAGATTTTTCCTGGAACAATTCCGCACGTCAGTATGAGGAAATGTACAATTGGTTAATTGGTGAGTAAGGATTCACCGAAGCGGTTCTCGCAATAAAAAGGCGCAGACGACAGATAATATGTCGTTTGCGCTTTTTTATTGCGGGAATATACATGGATGTTATTGTATGTCTGCAAAAAATATGAAGGTGTTTGTTTATCAAACAGGAATTGTGCTAAAGTGAGAAAAAATATAAATGTTAATGATAAATAACTTTTGAATTGGTATTATTTGTACGAAACTTATCAGATTAATCAGTTATTGTCAAATAACTTAAATTGTGTTACATTTATATTAGTGCATCGTTTTTGAAATAACTATACCATTCACTTGTCTGTGAATCCGATTGATATAGTTATTTACGAAACGATGTACCAGTGGATAATACAGATATATGTATTGACCATGTAAATTGTACTTATGATGAGGTGACAATATGACACTGGACAAATTAAAGACTGGAGAATGTGGCAGAATCATCAGTGTTCGTGGCGAGGGGGAGCTGAGACATCATCTTCTGGATATGGGGCTTACACCGGGGACAGAAGTGTCTCTTCGTAAAACAGCTCCTATGGGAGATCCGGTACAGCTTGTGCTGCGCGGATATGAGCTGACATTGCGGCTGGCGGAAGCTGCAAAGATTGAGATCGTATCGATCGAATCCATGACGGAAACGAAGAAAGAAAATGAACGGCATCAGCCGATTGCTCATCCTGGTGTGGGAGAACTTGGAAAGGCTCGAGATTATCGTAAGAACCGGATCGGTGATACGATTCCCAAAGGGGAACCGATCACGTTTGCACTGGCAGGTAATCAGAACTGTGGAAAGACAACTCTTTTTAATCAGCTGACAGGTTCCAATCAGCATGTTGGTAACTTTCCAGGTGTAACTGTTGACAAGAAAGAAGGAAGCATCCGGAGGCATCCGGAGGCAACGGTAACGGATCTTCCTGGAATCTATTCACTTTCCCCGTATTCCAGCGAGGAGATCGTAACAAGAGATTTTCTGCTGAATGAGAAGCCGACAGGAATCATTAATATTGTAGATGCTTCCAATATTGAGAGAAATCTTTATCTTACCATGCAGCTGATGGAGCTTGGAATCCCAATGGTGCTGGCCTTAAATATGATGGATGAGGTAAGGGCAAATGGAGGCTCTGTTCGGATCAATGAACTGGAGGAGATTTTAGGAATTCCGGTTGTACCTATTTCAGCAGCGAAGAATGAAGGAATTGATGAGCTGATCGATCATGCAGTCCATGTTGCAAGATACAGAGAAGCACCGGGAAGAATTGATTTCTGTACTGACAATCAGTCACCGAAGGATCCGGTAGGCGCACTTCACAGATGTATCCATGCAGCCGTTCATTTGATCGAACCTTATGCAAAAAAAGCAGGACTTCCTGTACGTTTTGCAGCTACGAAGATCGTAGAGAAAGATTCTCTGATCGAAAAACGTCTGGCTTTGCCTGAAGGTGAAAAAAAGGTTCTTGATGGGCTGGTACATGTTATGGAGAAGGATGGCGGTCTGGACCGTGAGGCAGCTCTTGCGAACATGCGCTTCAATTTTATTGAAAAGCTTTGTGAGAAAACTGTGGTAAAACCGGCAGAAAGCCGTGAACATAAACGAAGTGTCGCCATAGATCGTATCCTTACCGGAAAATATACAGCAATTCCCTGTTTTGTGGGAATTATGGCAATTGTATTTGTGATGACGTTTAATTATCTGGGAGCCTGGCTTTCAGACGGAATGACTATGGTCGTGAACTGGGTAATTGCACTTATTGGCAGGGGACTGGAGGTGGCAGGTGTCAGCTCAGTACTGCAGTCACTGGTTGTGGATGGAATTTTAAGCGGTATCGGAAGCGTGATTGGATTTCTTCCTACGATCGTTACTTTGTTTTTCTTCCTGTCAATCCTGGAAGATACCGGATATATGGCTCGTGTAGCCTTTGTTATGGACAAGCTCCTTCGAAAGATCGGACTTTCCGGAAGAAGCTTTGTGCCGATGTTGATCGGATTCGGCTGTTCGGTGCCGGCCATTATGGCAACCAGAACATTATCCAGTGAACGTGACCGGAAAATGACGATCCTGATTACTCCGTTTATGAGCTGCAGTGCCAAGCTTCCAATCTACGGACTTCTCACCAGTGCATTTTTCCCGAAGCAGTGGAGAGGAGTTGTGATGATCAGCCTTTATTTTGCAGGAATTCTCTGCGGGATCCTGTATGCGCTGATCCTGAAAAAGACGAAATATAAGGGAGAGCCGGTTCCGTTTGTCATGGAGCTTCCCAATTACCGGCTTCCTTCTGCAAAAAGTGTAGGACAGCTGATCTGGGAAAAGGCGAAGGACTTTATACAGAAAGCGTTTACAATTATTTTTGCGGCAACGCTGATCGTGTGGTTCCTGCAGAACTTTGATGCAGGTCTTAACCTTGTTACCAGCACAGATCAGAGCCTTCTGGCAAAGATCGGAAGCATCGTGGCACCACTTTTTGCTCCGCTGGGCTTTGGTGACTGGAGAGTATCCACCGCATTGATCACGGGCTTTATGGCAAAAGAGAGCGTTGTGTCTACGCTGACAGTCCTTCTGGGCGGAAATACGGCATTGCTTCAGACTTTATTTACACCGTTTACTGCTTACGTATTTTTGATCTTTACCTTGCTCTATACACCCTGTGTTGCAGCTATTGCAACTGTGCGTCGGGAGATGGGAACTGTAAGAGCTGCCGCCGGTATTGTAGCAGTACAGTGTGCCACTGCATGGATCGTTGCGTTTGCGGTACATGGTGTGGGAATGATGCTTGGATTATAGAAAAAATACCTTACATATGGCTTTTCACAAACTGCAGAAAACATTCTGCAGAGGTTGTGAGAGCCATATTTTTTTTATGGGCAATTCCAACAGATAGCTTTTTCAGTCCATTAACCGGGACAGCAACAAGCGAAGGCTGACGAAAGAACTGAAAGCTGCTTTCTGTAAGAAGGCTGATCCCTTCGCCAATTTCCACTGCGCTGACAATAGATTCTGCGCGGGCAGTACGCAGAAGCTGAGGGTGGATCCCTGCATTATGAAAACTTTGCATACAGAAACGGTAAATGGAGGTGTGCGGAGGCATCAGGATAAAAGATTCTTTTTTCAGTTCGGAAAGAGAGACCGATTTTTTGGACGCAGAGGGATGAGCTTCAGGAAAAACAGCAACCAGACGGTCTGCTGTGAGAGCATGAAAAGTATAGAGCTCCGGGTCTATCATGTGTTTTCGTACAAAGATCAGATTAAAAAAGTCTTTTTCAAGACCGGAAAGAAGTTCTTCGTCTTCTACCTCCTTCAGAGAAAAAGAAAGCTCCGGGTGTGTATCACAAAAACTGTGTATCACAGAAGTAAGATGGTACTGAGAAAGAAAAGGAAGTGTTCCAATATGAAGTGCCTGGAGCTTACTGTCCTTAAAATGGTACACTGCTTCCAGAGAACGATGATACTGTCTGGAAATCTTAAGTGCTTCTTTGTAAAAAAACTCTCCTTCAGGAGTAAGCACAGCAGTACGCTTGCTGCGGTCCCATAAGGTAAGCTCCAGTTCTTTTTCCAGTTTCATGATCTGCTTGGAAAGGGAGGACTGGGAGATATGCATAGCTTCTGCAGCATCAAAAAAAGTCCGGGATTGAGCTGCACAGATAAAATAGTCGATCTGTTCAAGAGTCATGGTAACACCTGCCTTTTAGAAAATAGTGACAAATCATTCCATATTGGAAACAATTATATCATAGAAAGAATTGATTCACCATGTAAAAAAGAGATAAAATAACATAAGAAAATAAAGATGTTACTGAGAACGGAGTGAACAGTAATATAAAGATAACGCAGGAGGTTTTATATGGCAGAAAAAGTAAGAGATCTGAGAAGTGCTCTGGCACTTCTGGAGCAGATGCCAGATCAGCTGATCGAAACAGAGGTGGAAGTTGATCCGATGGCAGAGCTTGCAGGGGTATATCGTTATGTAGGAGCCGGTGGAACGGTGAAGCGTCCCACAAAGGAAGGACCTGCCATGATCTTTAATCGTATAAAAGGACACCCGGATGCAAGGGTAGCTATCGGTCTTCTGGCAAGCAGAAAAAGAGTTGCTGCTTTACTTGACACTCAGCCGGAAAATCTTGGAAAGATGCTCTGCAAAAGCGTGGAGAATCCAATTCCACCGGTCGATCTTGAAGGCGATGCACCGTGTCAGCAGGTGGTGCATAAGGCAGCAGATCCGGATTTTGACCTCTATAAGCTGGTTCCTGCGCCAACGAACACACCGGATGATGCGGGCCCGTATATCACACTTGGCATGTGCTACGCCACACACCCGGATACTGGAGTTCACGATGTGACCATTCACCGTCTCTGCATTCAGGGAAAAGATGAGCTTTCCATTTTCTTTACACCTGGTGCCAGACATATCGGAGCAATGGCAGAGCGTGCTGAGGAGCTGGGACAAAGGCTGCCGATTTCTATCAGTATCGGAGTTGATCCTGCTATTGAGATCGGTTCCTGTTTTGAGCCGCCTACAACACCACTGGGGTATGATGAGCTGTCTGTAGCCGGTGCACTGCGCAAAGAGCCGGTGGAACTCTGTAAATGTTTAACCGTTAACGAGCGTGCCATCGCCAATGCGGAATACGTGATCGAGGGAGAAGTGATCCCGGGTGTGCGTGTAAAGGAAGATCAGAACAGCAATACCGGATACGCCATGCCGGAGTTTCCGGGATATACAGGGCCTGCAAGTGATCAGTGTTGGCTGATCAAGGTTACAGCAGTGACACATCGTGAAAATCCGATTATGCAGACCTGTATCGGGCCAAGTGAGGAGCACGTATCCATGGCGGGAATCCCTACAGAGGCCAGCATCTATGGCATGGTGGAAAAAGCAATGCCTGGAAGACTTCAGAACGTATACTGCAACAGTGCCGGAGGTGGAAAGTATATGGCTGTCCTTCAGTTTAAAAAGCTTTCTCAAAGTGATGAGGGAAGACAGCGTCAGGCTGCACTTCTTGCATTTTCTGCCTTTAGTGAGCTGAAAAATGTATTTCTGGTAGATGAAGATGTGGATTGTTTTGATATGAATGACGTACTTTGGGCGATGAATACGAGATTCCAGGGGGATGTGGATGTGATCACCCTTCCGGGTGTCCGTTGTCATCCTCTTGATCCGTCCAATGATCCTGCATTTTCTCCAAGTATCCGTGATCATGGAATTGCATGCAAGACTATTTTTGACTGTACGGTGCCTTATGATCTGAAGGAAGATTTTCACAGAGCCCGTTTTATGGAACTGGATCCGGAGAAATGGCTGAAAAAATGAAAAAGAGAATTATAGTTGGTGCGACAGGTGCAAGCGGCCTGCCGCTCCTTGTAAAATGTCTGGAGATCATCCGGGAGAATCCGGATTTTGAGTCTTATCTGATCATGAGTTCCAGTGCAGAGCTGACTCTTCGCCAGGAGACGGAGCTGGAACCGGAGGATGTGAAACGATTGGCAGATCATGTATGTGCACCGGGAGAAATTGGGGCAAAACCGGCCAGTGGCTCTTTCAAAACAGAGGGGATGCTGATCGTGCCCTGCAGCATGAAGACGATCGCGGGGATCCACAGTGGCTATGCGGATAATCTTATTCTGCGTGCGGCAGATGTGACGGTCAAGGAACAGAGAACACTGGTGCTGGCAGCCAGAGAAACACCGTTAAGCGGGATTCATCTCCGAAATCTTTATGAGCTTTCCATGCTTCCGGGAGTGCGGATCATTCCGCCGATGCTGACGTTTTATCATAAACCGGAGAGTATTGATGATATGGTGTATCATATTGCGGCAAAGCTTTTGGAACCGTTTGGGATCGAAGCAAAGGAGTATTGCAGATGGAATGGATTGTAAAAGAGTGTGTGGAGACTGCAGGCTGTAAGCTGGAGGTCAGTGCTGCATTTGTCGGAGAGGATGTGCTTATCTGTCTGAAAGGCGGAGAGAGACCTCATCTGGGATGTGTGGTGCAGACGGAACCGAGAGTGTCTCTGACAGGGGATGGTTCTGTGAGTGCGACTTCTTCAGTTTTGAATTTTCCGGGACATAAGGACGAGGTGATCTGCCGGTGGATGGCGGAGAAGGTTTCGAAAGAGCTGGGAAAGAGAGTGGTTTGCACCGGGGGATTTCATAAGGATGGTATTTCGGAGAAAGAGATCCGGGAGGTACAGGGAAGTGTTGTGCGTCTGACAGAGATGGTGATAGAAGGACTGCAGCGGTAGTTGAGTAACGAACGGCTGGAACCTGCTAAAGTTATTTTCCAAAAGTCCGAGACTTGCTTCGCTCAAACAGCGAATTTTTGAAAAATAACGCAGATTCCAGCCGTCTAAAATGTTTCTGTATTCTATTTATTTTCAAATATATTCTCGCGGGTAATATTCTTAGCCCACTTCCCACTAAGATACCTTTTGATCACCCATGGCCACTTCACAAATTCATCCGTACAGAGCAGAAAATACACCCACATAACCGGCAGCTTCAGTACAAAAGCAGCGAAGAATCCAAGGGGTACTGCATATACCCACATATCAATGGTATCACAGATCAGACCAAACTTTGTATCACCACCTGCCCGGAACACACCGGCGATCAGGGTTGTATTTACGGCAGACCCCATAATATAGTAGCTGTTGATCAGAAGCATATATTTCAGATAATGCATGGCAGTGGGTGTCAGGGACGCAAATCTCATTACGAACGGTGTGATGGCAAGAACGATAAGTCCGCCCAAAAAACCTGCAATAACAGTAAGCTTCAGTGTTTTGGAAGCATAACGCCTGGAACGTTCCAGATCGCCCTGCCCCATAACATTGCCTAGAAGGATACCTCCTGCACTGGCAATACCGAAACAGAAAACAGAGCCGATATTACGGACTACTACAACCAGAGAATTGGCAGCAACCGCATCCGTACCAAGATGCCCCAGGATCACAGAGTACATGGAAAAACCAATACTCCAGGAAATATCATTGCCAAGAGCCGGTAGGGAAAGCCGCACGAAATCACTGAACAGCAGTTTGCTTTTTGTGAACATACATCGGAGATCCAGTCGGACATTTTTGCTGAAAGCAGAAACAATAAAACAGGCGATCAGCTCGATCATTCTGGAAAGTGCAGTAGCAATAGCCACACCGGTAGCACCAAGCTTGGGTGCTCCGAACAATCCGAAGATAAAAGTCGCATTCAAAAGGATATTCAGTCCAAATGCCAGCATATTCATCGCCATGCTGGTAGTTACCCGGCCAATGCTTCGAAGAACAGCCAGATAAACCTCCGTCATACCCCAGCAGATATAGGTGATACCCATAATGCGGATATAGGAAGAACCAATGGCCAGAAGCTTCGGATCATTGGTGAACAGTTTCATCATCATCTGCGGCATGGTAAATGCAACGAGCGCCACGAGAATAGAGATGATCATGGAAAAACGAAGAGCGATTCCCTCGATGATCTGAATGGCTTTGTAATCTCCCTTTCCATAATACTGGGCACAAAGCAGGGTGGCTCCCGTACCAAGACCGTAATAAACCATAAACAGGACATTGGAATAATTCGCTGCCAGGGATACTGCGGAGATGGATGACTGACCTACAAAGTTCAGCATGATAACATCGGCGGAATTGACCGCTGCACTTAGCAGATTCTGAATGATGATGGGGATGACAAGCTTAACGATCTGTGGATAAAAATCATCCCGCTGTGAAAGTTGATTTCTCATTTCCTCCTCCAAAAAAATACAATTACAATGACGTGAAAAACAGTGAATCACATACATGGTAACTGTGTCAGCTTTTGTAAAAATGAAAGCAGACATGATTGCACGATAACATAGTTTACAGGCAGTGTCAATCGGCAAACTGCAAAATTGTTTAAACAACTTACGGGAAAATGACGAATACAAAAAATGCATAAAAAATTATATCAGCAGTTGTTGAGATTTCCAATCCATGATAAACTGAATGGAGATATTTTTCAGAGAAAGAGGAGTAAAAAATATGCCAGTTTTTGATTTCAGCGCAGCGCCGGCAGATAAAAAAGAGACAAAAAGCCAGTGCACATATACAACATTTCGTTCTAATGAAACAAAAGCCACACCGGAGAAACCGGTGCTGATCCTGGATAACAGCAAAAGAGAGTGGAAACATCATTCCTGCGGATATTTTTCCAATCCTGCGAAGCAGACTGCATTTGAGTTTAAGGAAGAGGACGGTGTTTTTCCGGCAGACATCCTGAAGATTGATTCCCGTTTTACAAGCCTGATCAAATGGCTCGGAGAAAATCATATCAACATCCGTCTTTCAGGACAGAATACAGAAGAAGGATATGCTGTTTACAAAATCCGCGAGATCGCTTTTGGCGGAGGCACCAAGCTTTCTGCTGAGGACGGATTTCTTCAGTTTATGATCGAGCGTCTGTTTGCAAGCAGTGCGCCGGCAGAAGAAAATGAGAACGATGAGGAGGAAGAAGACGGTGACGATATGAAGCTTACCAGTATTCAGAGTATCACCGACTTTATGAACTGTGCCGGAAAGACTATGCCGGATAATATCCGTCTCTGGGCAAGAAGGAATCTGGCAGTTGCCCGTTCTCATGAGGTTTCTCAGGAGGAAAGACGCCATGCCCAGAGAGCACTTTCCATCATGATGAATATTCAGTGGAAGCATAATTATTTTGAGTCTATTGATCCGAAGGAAGCACGCCGTATCCTGGATGAGGAGCTTTATGGAATGGAGCGTGTAAAACAGAGGATCATTGAGACGATCATTCAGATCAACCGTACTCATACACTTCCTGCTTACGGACTGCTTCTTGTAGGACCTGCAGGTACCGGTAAATCTCAGATCGCTTATGCAGTTGCAAGAATCCTGAAAATGCCGTGGACAACCCTGGATATGAGTTCGATCAATGATCCGGAACAGCTTACAGGAAGCTCTCGTGTTTATGCAAATGCCAAGCCTGGAATCATCATGGAGGCTTTTTCCATGGCAGGAGAATCCAATCTGGTATTTATCATCAATGAGCTTGACAAGGCTGCATCAGGTAAAGGAAACGGAAATCCGGCAGACGTGCTTTTGACACTGCTGGATAACCTTGGTTTTACAGATAACTATATGGAATGTATGGTTCCGACAGTTGGTGTCTATCCTATTGCCACAGCCAATGATAAGGCACAGATCAGCGCACCTTTGATGTCACGTTTTGCAGTGATCGATATTCCGGATTACACACCGGAGGAAAAGAAGATCATCTTTTCCCGATTTGCACTTCCTAAGGTTTTAAAACGCATGAGCCTGAAACAGGAAGAATGTATCGTAACGGAAGAGGCGCTGGACGCAGTAATTAAGAAATTTGAAGATACCACAGGAATCCGTGATCTGGAGCAGGCTGCGGAGCATATTGCGGCCAATGCCCTGTATCAGATCGAGGTGGATCATGTGAAGGCTGTAACCTTTACCCCCGAGATGGTACAGGAGCTTCTGGACTGACAAGGGAACCAATTTTGCAATGATAAAAATGCTTCCGGAGATTTTTTCGGAAGCATTTTTGGCTGAGGGAATGCACCTGTTTATGCCGGGCCTGTCTGATCGTAAAGGAAAATTATAAAAATAATGAAATCAGGGATTGCCTGAGAAAGTGTAAATGTGTATAATGAGATAAAAGAGCGTGCGCGTGAACACAAAGCACACAAGAGAGGTTTTGGAGGGTAAAATATGGCAGTAACATTACAACAGATTGCGGAAGCAGCAGGAGTTTCAAGAGGCACTGTGGACAGGGCACTGAACAACAGAGGCCGTATCCGCCCGGAAGTAGAGGAAAGGATCAAAAGGATCGCCCGGGAGATGGGATACCAGCCCAGCCGTGCCGGTCGTGCCCTTGCCATGGCAAAGAGAAAGATCCGTATCGGTGTGATCCTTCAGTATATGGAGACTCCTTTTATGCAGCAGGTTTTAAAGGGGGTCCTGGAAGCAAAAGAAGAAGTGGAGAGCTTTGGCGGAACAGTAAAGATCTATGAGATCGAGGGCGTGGAACCGGAAAAAGTAATGGCTGCAATGGAAGAACTCCGGGAAGAGGGGTTTAATGGAATCGCGCTGACTCCATCAGAAGATCAGCTTTTGAGAGCGAGGATCAATCAGTATCAGGAAGAGTATGGAATTCCGGTAGTTACCTTTAATGCGGATCTGGAAGATACAAAAAGGTTATGCTTTGTGGGACAGGATACCTTTCAGGCCGGTCGTACGGCAGCAGGCCTGATGGGGGAGATGACAGGCGGAAACGGGCAGGTTGCCATAATTTCCGGACAGGTTGCCAATCCTGGTCTGATCAGCAGGCAGAAAGGATTTACGACAGAGATTAAAGAAAGCTTTCCGGGAATCGAGATCGTGGATATAAGGTATTCTTATGATGACGAATGGGTGGCATCCAAGATCGTGGAAGAATTTCTGGAGCTTTATCCGGAGCTGACCGGGATCTATATTACGGGTCATGGTGTAAAGGGTGTCTGCCAGACCTTGCAGAAGCTTGGAAAGGATAAAACCATGCATGTGATCGCCAATGATTTCCTGGAAGAAAATCTGAAATGGCTGAAAGAGGGGACGATCAATTTCCTTATCGGTCAGGATGCGGCTGTACAGGGACATTCTCCGGTGATTATTTTGTTCCAGCTTCTCTTTGACAGCAAGGCACCGGAAAAGGAATACCAGTATACAGATATTGTGATCCGGACGAAATATAATATGGGTTAAAAAGGAATTGCTGTTGCGTATAGAACCCATGATCAGAAATATCATATGGCAGAATCCTGTACAGGGAAAGCAGATTCAGGAGGAAAAATGAATTATAAAAATGTAAAGATCGCAAAAGGTGCCAGGATCGCAAAGCAGTCTGTGATCCTTGGAAATGTAACGATCGGCCGTGACAGCTGTGTATTATATTATGCGGTGATCCGCGGAGATGATGCGCCGGTAGTGATCGGAGAAGAAACAAATATCCAGGAAAACTGTACCATTCATGTGAGCCACAACATGCCGGTCCATATCGGAAACAACGTTACTGTGGGACATAATGCGGTGATCCATGGATGTACCATCGGAGACCGGACATTGATCGGAATGGGAGCCGTGATCCTGGATGGTGCAAAGATCGGAAACGACTGTATCATAGGAGCCGGAAGCCTTGTGACTAAAAATACGGTGATCCCGGATGGCTCCCTGGTAATGGGAAGTCCGGCCAGGATCAAACGAAACCTTACCTGGGAAGAGAAGCTTGGTATCGTGGAAAACAGCAAAGAATATCTTGCTGTGTCCGAAGAGATGAAAGCGCAGGATGTATTATAAAAAAGTGAAGAAGACATTTGTAAACGGACAGCTCCGACTGCTTTGTAATATGAGAAGTAGTCGGAGCTGTAACTTTGTTATATAAAATGCTTATATTTATCGTTTTTTTATTTATCGATCACTTCCACCGGTGTGTCATCCCGTGCATCCAGATCGTTAATATATTTTTTAGTCTCTTTTACGATCACACTGGAAAGCAGTAATACTGCGATCAGGTTTGGAATAGCCATCAGTGCATTCAGGATATCCGCTACGGTCCATACCAGGTTCAGAGAAATAACAGGGGAGATGGCAGCTACCGCAATGTACAGCACACGATAGGGGATGAGTCCCTTTTTGCCGGAAAAATACTCCACGCACCGCTCGCCATAATATGCCCATCCAAGGACTGTAGAATATGCGAAGGAAATGATACCCACTACAAGGATCACAGGACCAAGAACCGGGATCTGCTGAAAAGCCAGTGTAGTAAGAACACCGCCATCAGTGATATTTCCCATGTCGATCGAAGGATTTTTCATAATACTGGTTACCAGAACAAGACCGGTCATCAGACATACCACAACGGTATCCCAGAATGTACCGGTGCTGGAAACGAGAGCCTGACGAACCGGATTTCTTGTCTGTGCGGCAGCAGCGGCGATGGGGGCAGAACCCATACCGGATTCATTGGAAAAAAGTCCTCTTGCGATTCCATACTGCATGGCCATCATGATACCACGTCCTACAAGACCTCCTGCAGCAGCACCAGGGGTAAAAGCAAATTTGCAGATGGTTTTTACTGCGGGAATGATAAAATCGAAATTGATCCCCAGGATGATGATACATCCAATCACATAGAAAAATGCCATAAACGGAACAAGACGCTCACATACATTGGCGATGGATTTGATCCCGCCAAAAATAACAAAAGCAGTAAGAACTGCCACAGCAATGCCGATCGCTGCCGGCGGAATATGAAGGTTCTCATTACATACCGTTGCAATGGCATTGACCTGGGTAGCACATCCGATTCCAAAGGAAGCAAAGCCACCGAAAAAGGCAAAGATCAGACCAAGCCAGCGCATATTTAATCCGCGCTCCAGGGCATACATAGCACCACCCTGCATACGGCCGTCTTTGGTTTTGACGCGGTATTTTACAGCGATGAGAGACTCACTGTATTTGGTGGCGATTCCGAAGACACCGGTAAGCCAGCACCAGAGGACTGCACCGGGACCGCCAAGAGCAATGGCAGTACCGACACCGATGATATTTCCGGTTCCAATAGTGGAAGCAAGGGCTGTTGTCAGGGCGCCAAACTGGCTGACTTCACCTTCCGCATTGGTATCTTTGGTGACAGACAGGCGAATGGCGGTACCGATCTTACGCTGGATCACACCGGTACGGATGGTCATGAAAATATGGGTGCCCAGAAGTAAAATGATCATCCACCAGCCCCACACCAGACTGTCGATCTGGTTTATCACATTTCCGATTGCATTCATCATAGAAATCTCCTCCCTTTCTCAAAGCGAAATTTCTGCAGGACTGCAGAAATAGCACAAGGGCGCACAGACACAGGAAACATGTGCTGTACGCCCTTGTACATTACGCTCTTAAGTTTTGATTATTGCGCTAATTATACAGGAATATTCAGAATAATGCAACAAAAATATTCCATCTGAACAGAAGGTTTTTCTGAAAACCAGATAATCACAGGAGATTTTTTGTTATAGAGAAAAAACAAAGTTATAGAGAAAAAACAAAAATCATGGTAAAATAAAAATGCAGGACAAAAAAGGTTAGATCAGGAGAAAACGTATGAAAAAGAATCACTTTGAATTAAAAAATTATGTTATGGCAACCGGCGTTTTTATCTTGGCGGTTATAGCAGGGATTCTTATTTTTTTCGAGTGTGTGCAGAGGGCTGTACAGGTGAATTCTCAGAATACATTGAAGATAAATGTGCAGAGACAAAGTGAACATTTGCGGACGATACTGGATATTAATTATCAATATCTGAATGAGATTGCCTCTGCAATGGGAAGATCAGAAGAACTTTTTTCAGAAGAAAATAAAGAACGACTGATATCCATTTATGAAAAGACAGACCTGGAGAGGGCTGCTCTTATTGATAAGAATGGAGATGCATACTACGACAATGGAGTAACCAAGAATGTTTCTCATCGCAGATATTTTCAGGAGGCTATCAGTGGAGAGCAGACCATCAGCGATCCCCTGGAAAGCAGTGTGGACCATAAGGTGCGGGTGGTTTTAGGTGTGCCGGTATACAAAGACCATAAAGTGATCGGTGTGTTGGGCGGATCCTGTAATGTTACAGCGCTGAGCCATATGCTTTTTAATGATCTTTTTGATGGAGCGGGAAACAGTCTTCTGGCTACAAGTGATGGAGAGATCATTGCCTTTGACAGTGGTTCGGCGTCTGGTACGGAGATCACATATGGAATCAATCTTTTTAAATATTACGGAGAAAAAAATCTCAAAGGAAAGCATGCTCTTCAGGATATTCAGGAAGATTTTAAAGTTGGCGAAAGTGGTCTGGTGAAGTTTAGTCTCAAAGAGAGAAAAGAAGAGGACCGGTATCTGGCATATATGCCTCTTGGATACAATGACTGGATGATCTGTTATGCAATTCCTGTAAAAAGTGCACAGCAGGCTTATGAATTCATTTCTGGTTATGAAATCCTATTTATGGGAAGCTTCTGTATTCTGGTGCTGCTCCTGCTCCTGTATATTGTTGTAAGAAATAATCAGGAGAAAGCGGAATTGGTACGTTCTGCCCAGAAGGATGCGCTTACAGGCGTTTATAACAGAGAGAATACGCAGAAGGTGATCGATGCTATTCTGAGAGAAAAAGCTCCGGAAGGCTTTCATGGCTTCCTGATCCTGGATATGGATCATTTTAAAGAAGTGAATGATGTTTACGGACATGTCATGGGAGATAATGTATTAAAAATGCTGGGAGGTTTTCTTAAAGAGCAGTTCCGGGAACAGGATGTGATCGGGCGTATCGGCGGGGATGAGTTTGTGATCCTGCTCTGTAATATCGGTTCCCGGAAAAATATGGAGAGCAGAATAAAAAAACTTCATGAAAAGCTCAGGGAGATCCGTATGGAAGGCATGGGAGAGCATACATTTACTTTTAGTGCAGGAATTGCTTTTGCACCACAGGATGGAGATACCTTTATGGAACTGTATCAAAAAGCAGATTTTGCCCTTTATCAGGTAAAACGCTCCGGAAGGGATGGCTACCGGATCTATAAATAACAATAAAAAAGACAGAAGATATCCTGAAGAGAAAAAAGGAAATCTTCTGTCTTCTTTTTGTATAAATTGGAATGGGAAGCTTTGATGTCCTTAGGCTTCCGGAATTTTTTGAATGATCGTTCTGTTTATGACAACCAGGAAAGCTACGGACACGATCAGAGAAATGATCTCCGCAATGGGGAAAGACCACCATACTGCGTGAAGTCCGCCGATGGAAGCAAGGATATAAGCAGCAGGTACCAGGACAAACAGCTGACGCATGATAGATACGATCATACTGAATACAGCTTTTCCGAGTGCCTGGAATACAGTTCCCGCAATGATACAGAACCATGCGATCAGATAGTGGATTCCTATGATACGAAGTGCAGGGATTCCGATGGTAAGCATATCTTCGGAAGCACTGAACAGCCCCAGCAGTGTTTTCGGAATAAATTCAAAGGCAAGAAAACCAATGAATGTAAAACAGAATGCGATGAACATGCTGACTTTGACAGTTTTAAGCATACGCTTTCTGTGGCGTGCACCATAATTATAGGCAATGATCGGTGTAATGCCGTTGTTAAGTCCAAATACAGGCATGAAGAAAAAACTCTGTAATTTGAAGTAAACACCAAATACTGCAGTTGCAGTGACTGTGAACTGTACCAGGATCAGATTCATGCAGTAGGTCATGATAGAACTGATGGACTGCATGATGATCGATGGAATACCTACTGCATAAATATGGCCGATGATCTTAAGGTCAGGACGGAAGCCCCTGAAGCTGAGCCGGACTTCATGATTAAATTTATGGTTGCAGATTCCGGCAACGATGCAGGCTACACACTGTCCGATCACAGTAGCTACAGCAGCTCCGGTAACACCCATTTTCGGAGCACCGAACAGACCAAAGATCAGGATCGGGTCAAGGATGATGTTGGTGATGGCACCGCACAGCTGAGAAGTCATGCTGAATATGGTTTTTCCTGTGGATGTGAGCAGACGTTCAAAGAAAAACTGTCCAAGCAGACCAAAGGAGAATATCATAACTGTGCTCAGATATTCAATCCCAAATTTAAGGATCTCAGGGTCTGCGTTATGTACCTGGCTGGCATAAAATGGTTTTACTACTGTAAATCCAAGGATCAGGAAAACCAGATAGCTTAAGCCATACAGGAAAGCAGCATTGCTGGCTGTCCGATCAGCTTTTTCAAAATTCTTTTCTCCAAGGGATTTGGAAAGCAGTGCGTTCATACCCACACCGGTACCTGCACCTACTGCGATCAGAAGTGTCTGCAGTGGAAAAGCCATGGAAACTGCCGTCAGAGCATTTTCGGAAAGCATGGCAACGAAAACACTGTCTACAATATTGTACAATGCCTGCACCAGCATGGAGATCATCATTGGCAGAGACATGTTTAGTACAAGCCTTCCTACGGGCATGGTCCCCATTTTGTTTTCTGCTATGGGAGCAGATGTACTTTTTTGATTCATATTTCCTCCATTTTGTATTTTGTAGTTTTTGACCTAATTATATATATTAGCATGAAAATATAAGGGATTCAAGAAAAGAATATCCTTCTGACATTATTATAAATGGTCCATACTATAAGTATTTAAACGATTTTGATAGTTGACATGAATTTTCAGATATGCTATGCTTATGTAGATTTTGAAGGACAAGAAAGAGTCTTTTCAAAGCAATTATTTTGGACCACTCCATTTTGGGGTCAAGGCCATACGGACAGCCGGGTCCACTGCCGCTGATGGTAACTTTGGTTGCCTTATTGATTGAGTTAGAAGCTCAAATTTTATAAGTTGGTTCCTTTGATAACCGTCATGCGCATGTTGCGCAGACTTGTGAAACGGTCAATAAGAGTAGTAAAAGTATGATTGCTATATAGACTCTGACATATATCATCCGGATTCTGATCTCATGTAAATATGGGGATTCTCATATTTATATGCGATGAAAATAAAATCAGGAAGAATGATCTAAGCAGGTTTACGGTTTTGTATCGGCCTGCTTTTTTTGTGCGGATAAAGGAACTGGAAATGGAGAAGCAATGAACAGAAGTCGTTTTAAACTGGACCAGAATCATGCTCCAATTCATGAAGCTCTGGAAAAATTCCTGCGTATGAGAGTAGTACCTTTCGATGTGCCGGGACATAAAAGAGGAAGAGGAAATCCGGAGCTTACTGAATTTCTGGGACAAAAATGTGTAGGTGTGGATGTAAACAGCATGAAGCCGCTTGATAATCTCTGTCATCCCGTATCTGTGATCCGGGAGGCGGAAGAGCTGGCAGCAGATGCCTTTGGAGCAGCGCATGCATTTCTTATGGTTGGAGGAACTACAAGCTCAGTGCAGACTATGGTGCTAACTGCCTGTAAGAGGGGAGATGAGATCATTCTTCCCCGAAATGTCCACAGAAGTGTGCTGAATGCGCTGGTTCTGTGCGGAGCAATCCCGGTCTATGTGAATCCGGAGGTGGATCAGAGACTTGGGATTTCTCTTGGAATGCGACGTGAACAGGTGGCAAAGGCAATTAAGGAGCACCCAAATGCGGTGGCTGTGCTGGTGAACAATCCCACCTATTATGGAATCTGCAGTGATCTTCGCGCAATTGTACGCATGGCTCATGAAGCAGGAATGCTGTGTCTGGCAGATGAGGCACATGGAACCCATTTTTATTTTGGCGGAGGTCTGCCGGTTTCGGCAATGGCAGCCGGTGCAGATATGGCGTCTGTATCCATGCATAAAAGTGGCGGAAGCCTGACCCAGTCCAGCCTTCTTCTTACAGGACCAGGTGTTCATGCCGGTTATGTCCGTCAGATCATCAATCTGACTCAGACTACTTCAGGCAGCTATCTTCTGATGTCAAGTCTTGACATTTCGCGCCGGAATCTTGCACAGCGAGGACGCCAGATTTTTCATCAGGTAGCAGATATGGCAGAGTATGCAAGGGAAGAGATCAATGCTATTGGCGGCTATTATGCATTTGGAAAAGAGCTGGTGAATGGAGATTCGGTTTTTGATTTTGACATTACGAAATTAAGTGTACATACCCTGGATATCGGACTTGCAGGAATCGAGGTTTACGATATACTGAGAGATGAATATGATATTCAGATCGAATTTGGTGATATTGGAAATATTTTGGCTTATCTGTCGATCGGAGATCGTGCCCAGGAAATAGAGCGGCTGGTAAGTGCTCTTGCGGAGATCCGCAGGCGATTCCAGAAGGATAAATCAGGATTGCTGGATCAGGAATATATCGATCCTCAGGTAGTGACAAGTCCTCAGGAAGCTTTTTATGCAGAAAAATGCAGCCTTCCTCTCAGAGAAACCGAAGGCAAAGTATGCAGCGAGTTTGTAATGTGTTATCCTCCGGGAATCCCGATTTTGGCTCCGGGGGAACGAATCACTCCGGAAATCCTGGATTATATTGAATATGCCAAGGCAAAAGGATGCAATATGACAGGCCCTGAAGATCCGGATATATTGCGTTTAAACGTACTGGCAGGGAGGTAAAGAAAATGGAAATGTGGTTTTCGGAATTTCATACACCGGATGTGAAGCATAGTATCCGGGTAAACCGTCAGCTTTATTCAAAGCAGAGTGACTATCAGAGAATTGATATTTTTGAGACACCGGAATTTGGCAGGGTGCTCACACTGGACGGTAATGTAATGCTCACAGAGCGTGACGAATTTATTTATGACGAAATGATCACTCATGTACCTATGGCTATTCACAAAGAAGCCAAAGATATTCTTGTGATCGGAGCAGGAGACGGCGGAGTTGTACGTGAACTGACCAGGTATGACCGTGTCAGCCATATTGATCTGGTAGAGATGGATCCTATGGTAGTAGAAGCCTGTCGCGCATATCTTCCGGGAAATGCCTGCAGGCTGGATGACAGGAGAGTGCACCTTCATTATGAAAATGCGTTGAAATATATACGCCGCTGCGAAAATAAATATGATCTTATTATTGTAGATTCCTCGGATCCCTTTGGCCCATCGGAGGGATTATTTACCCGTGAATTTTACGGAAACTGCTATAATGCGCTGAAGTCGGATGGAATCATGGTTAATCAGCAGGGAAGTCCTTTTTATTCCGAGGATGCGCATGCCATGCAGCGCAGTCACAAAAGAATTGCCAGTACTTTCCAGATCAGCCGTGTTTACCAGGCTCATATTCCTACCTTTGCTGCCGGCTACTGGCTGTTTGGCTTTGCAAGTAAAAAATATCATCCTGTGGATGACCTGGATTCGAAGGCATGGAATTCACTGAATCTTCGCACCCGTTACTATACTACAAGGCTTCACAAAGGTGCATTTTATCTTCCGGCTTTTCTGGAGGAAATGCTTCAGGAGGTGGAGGACTGATTTATGATCTTACCAAATATTGAAAATTTTATCGGTTGTGACAGCAGCTTTGAGGAAGCAGAAATTGTTCTTTACGGAGCTCCCTTTGATTCGACCACAAGCTTTCGTCCGGGAGCCAGGTTCGGTCCTTCTGCCATTCGTCATGAAAGCTTTGGACTGGAAACCTACAGCCCTTATCAGGATCGTGACCTTATGGATATCCGGGTATTTGACAGTGGAGATCTAGAGCTTTGCTTCGGCAGCAGTGAAAAGGCGCTTGCTGATATACAGGATCGTGCAGAGGAAATCCTGAAAGAGGGAAAAATGCCGCTGCTTCTGGGGGGAGAGCATCTGGTGACACTGGCTGCTGTGAGAGCTGTCGCCGGGAGATATCCGGGACTTCATATTATTCATTTTGATGCGCACGCAGATTTAAGAGACGATTATCTTGGTGCTCATTTAAGTCATGCGTGTGTTATCCGCAGATGCTATGATATTCTGGGAGATGGGAGGATACATCAGTTTTGTATCCGAAGCGGGGAAAGAGAAGAATTCCGGTTTGCAAAAGAGCATACAGATTTTCATCCCTTTACCTTTGAAGGCCTGGAAGAAACCGTACAGGAATTGGCCAGGAAGCAGGTTCCGGTATATTTTACCATTGATCTGGACTGTCTGGATCCATCTGTATTTCCGGGAACCGGTACACCGGAGGCAGGAGGCGTAAGCTTCCTTGAATTGCTCGCTGCTATCCGGAAGGTATCAGAATTAAATATTGTGGGAGCAGATGTCAATGAGCTGGCACCTATGCTGGATCCAAGCGGTGTTTCCACAGCTACAGCATGTAAGGTGGTCAGGGAACTGCTGCTGGCGGTGGCAAAATAAAAACAGTTACGAAAATTGAGTATAAAAAAGGAGACAAAAAACATGAGCAGAGTACTTGTAATCGGCTGCGGCGGAGTAGCCAGTGTAGCAATCCAGAAGTGTTGTCAGGCAGATACTGTATTTACAGAACTGTGTATAGCAAGCAGGACAAAAGAAAAATGCGATGCACTTGCCCGGAAACTGGAAGGAAAAACAAAAACAGTTATTACCACCGCAAAGGTGGATGCGGATGATGTAAACCAGCTGATCCAGCTGATCAATAGTTACAAACCGGATCTGGTAATGAACATTGCGCTTCCGTATCAGGATCTGACCATCATGGATGCATGTCTGGCATGTGGTGTGAACTATATGGATACGGCAAACTATGAGCCGGAGGATACGGATGATCCCAAATGGCGTGCTATTTACGAAAAACGCTGCAAGGAAGCGGGATTTTCCGCATATTTTGATTATTCCTGGCAGTGGGCATACCGGAAGAAATTTGAAGAGGCAGGACTTACAGCACTTCTTGGCTGCGGCTTTGACCCGGGTGTTACCCAGGCATATTGTGCATATGCATTAAAGCATGAGTTCGACCAGATCGATACCATTGATATTCTGGACTGCAATGGAGGAGACCACGGATATGCATTTGCAACCAACTTTAATCCGGAAATCAATCTTCGTGAGGTAAGTGCGCCCGGAAGCTACTGGGAGAATGGACATTGGGTGGAAATTCCTCCGATGGCGATCAAGCGGGAATATGATTTTGATCAGGTCGGCGATAAAGATATGTATCTTCTGCATCACGAGGAGATCGAGTCCCTTGCCCAGACAATTCCGGGAGTAAAGAGAATCCGTTTCTTTATGACCTTCGGACAGAGCTATCTGGATCACATGCGCTGTCTGGAGGATGTGGGAATGCTTTCTACTACTCCGATCAACTATAATGGACAGGAAATCGTTCCTATCCAGTTTTTGAAGGCTCTTCTCCCGGATCCGGCCAGCCTGGGTCCACGTACTAAGGGAAAAACTAATATTGGCTGCATTTTCACCGGGGTAAAGGATGGAAAAGAGAAAACCTATTATATTTATAATGTTTGTGACCACCAGGAATGTTATAAAGAGGTTGGAAGTCAGGCAATCAGCTATACGACAGGCGTTCCGGCTATGTGCGGAGCATTAATGATGCTTACCGGAAAATGGATCCGCCCGGGAGTGTACACAGTAGAAGAATTTGACCCGGATCCGTTCCTGGAAGCACTTGACAAATATGGACTTCCACGCAGCGAAAATCATGATCCGGAGCTGGTGGATTAATGGAAAGAACAGATACAAGACCACCCTTTGCAGCGTCCGGCGGAATTATTCCGCCGGAGCTGCGGAAGATCAAAACACCTTGTTATGTTCTCGACGAAGCGGCGCTTATAAAAAATGCAGAATTAATGGGGAATATTGCCAAGAGAACAGGCTGCAAAATGCTCCTGGCACAGAAGGCTTTCAGTAATTATGACTGCTATCATCTTTTGGAACCATATTTGACAGGAACAGAAGCAAGCGGACTGTACGAAGCCAGGCTTGGTGCCCAGGAGATGCCCGGAAAAGAGGTACATGTATTTTGCGCCGGATATCGTGAGGATGAATTTGAGGAGCTGCTTAGCTTTGCAGATCATATAGTGTTTAACTCTCCTTCTCAGCTTCTTCGCTTTGGAAAAAGAGTGAAGGAGGCCGGGAAAAGTGCAGGGCTTCGGATCAATCCGGAATGCTCTACCCAGGAGGGACATGCTATTTATGATCCCTGTGCCCCAGGCAGCCGCATGGGTACCACAAGGGCACAGTGGGAGACTGCTGTGAGAAAGCATCCGGAGCTGATCGGATTATTGGATGGTATTCATTTTCACACCCTTTGTGAGCAGGACTCTTCTGATCTGGAAACTACTCTTACAGCAGTAAAGACGAAATTCGGAGATCTGATTTCTCAGATGAAATGGCTGAACCTGGGAGGTGGACATCATATTACAAGACCAGGCTATGATATTGCACGGCTTGAGAAGTGCATCAGAGCAGCAAAGGAAGAATGGAAGGTAGATGTTTATCTGGAGCCCGGAGAGGCATGGGCCTTAAATGCAGGATTCTTTTTGACAACTGTTCTGGATGTGCTGCAAAATGGTGATACCCGGCTTGCAATTTTGGATGGAAGTGCTGCCTGTCATATGCCGGATGTTCTGGAAATGCCTTATCGTCCTCCTCTTCTTGGAGCAGATGAACCGGGAGAAAATGCAGTCACAATCCGGCTCGGAGGACCAACCTGCCTGTCAGGAGATATCATAGGAGATTACAGCTTTTCAGAGCCGTTGAAGTACGGAGATATCCTCATGTTTGGTGATATGGCCATTTATACAACCTGCAAGAACAATACCTTTAATGGAATGCCTTTGCCTGATATATGGCTGAGACATGGCGATAAAACCATGGAACGTCTTACTGATTTTGGGTATGAAGATTTTAAAGGCAGACTTGGACGCTGCAGGAAATAAGAGCAGTTTTTTTGAAAAATAATATTGACAGGTTTAATGAAAAATGGGAGGGAGATTCAAAAATGAGCAAAAACGAAGGAAAAGGGTTAAAGTCTTTTAACAAGGGATTCCAAGTGCCTGATACCTACATTATCATCTTTTTTGTAGTTGTTTTCGCAGCACTTATGACATTTCTTGTACCAAAGGGATTTTACGAAACACAGGATATTTCATATATGATCAATGGTGTTGAGAAAACCCGCACAGTAATCAAAGACGGAAGTTTCCAGTATCTGACAGATGATACAGGAAATGTAGTAACAGAAGGAGTAGCACTCTTTAGTGGAGATGGTGGAACAGGATTTTTTAACTATATGTATAACGGAATCGTAAATAGTTCTGCAATCGAGATTATCGCATTTCTTATGGTAGTAGGTGGTGCATTCGGTATCATGATCCGTACAGGTGCGATTGAATCCGGATTGATCGGATTGATCCGTAAGGCAGAGGGAGCAGAAAAACTACTGATTCCGATACTTTTCGTACTGTTTTCTCTTGGTGGAGCAGTTTTCGGGATGGGAGAAGAAGCGCTTCCGTTTACTATGATTCTTTGTCCGTTGTTTGTAGCAGTTGGATATGATTCAGTTATCGCAGTTCTTGTTACTTATGTTGCAACACAGATTGGTTTTGGTTCATCTTGGATGAATCCATTCTCTGTAGGTATTGCACAGGGTATTGCAGGTATTGACGTATTCTCCGGAGCAGGATTCCGTATGGTAATGTGGGTAGTATTTACAGCACTCGGCTGTGGAATGACTATGTTCTATGCATCAAAGATCAAAAAGACTCCGACAATCTCAATCGCATATAAGACTGATTCATATTTCCGTGAGCAGAATGAAAAAACAGGAATTGACGAAGGACATTCATTTGGTCTTGGACACATTTTAGTTCTTCTGACACTGGCTGCTACAGTAGTATGGGTAATTTGGGGAGTTATGACTCAAGGATACTACATGCCGGAGATTGCTACACAGTTCTTTATTATGGGAATTGTTTCCGGTGTGATCGGAGTTATCTTTAAACTGAACGACATGAAACTAAATGATATTGCAATATCATTCAAAGATGGAGCAAAAGATCTGATTGGTGCTGCACTTGTTGTTGCTATGGCACAGGGTATCATGCAGGTTCTTGGTGGATCTGATCCGACCACACCTACAGTTATCAATACAATTATGTATAATATTTCAAATGCATTGGCTGGAGTTTCCGGAGCGGTTGCAGCAGTACTTATGTATCTGTTCCAGTCCGTATTTAACTTCTTTGTTGTATCCGGAACAGGACAGGCTGCGATCACAATGCCGATCATGGCTCCACTGTCAGACCTGTTAGGTGTTTCACGACAGACAGCTGTAGTTGCATTCCAGCTTGGTGATGCATTTACAAACCTGATTGTTCCTACATCCGGATGTCTGATCGGATCTCTTGCAATTGCAAAGATCGAGTGGTCTAATTGGATTAAATTCATGTGGAAATTCCTTGGCGTCTTAATGATTGGTGCAATCATTACAGTTCTTATTGCAGTTGGAATTGGATTCTAAAACATGCATTGGATAATTGGGAGTGATTTATGATGAAATTAATTCAGAATATTGATGTTTATGCTCCACAGCATCTGGGGAAAAAAGATGTACTTATGATCAATGATAAGATTGTTAAGATTAAAGATGCAGGTTCTATATCCGCAGACGGATTTCTTTCTGAGGCAGAAATGATCAATGGAGAGGGGTTACTTTTAACTCCGGGATTCATTGATAGTCATGTTCATGTACTCGGAGGCGGTGGCGAAGGTGGATTCGCCAATCGTACTCCGGAAGCAACTATGGAAGGACTTACGAAGTTTGGAGTAACAACAGTTGTTGGCTGCCTTGGAACAGATGGAATCGGTCGTGATATATGTGCACTGGTTGCAAAGACAAAAGGATTGAATGAGCAGGGAATGTCTGCATACTGTTATACAGGCAGTTATCAGATTCCGGTTCGTACGTTGACTGACAGTATTGTGAAAGATATTATGATGATTCAGGAAATCATTGGAACTGGAGAAATCGCGATCTCCGATCATCGGTCTTCACAGCCGACTTTTGAGGAATTTGTACGTGTCGTTGCGGATACAAGACTTGGTGGTGTTCTTTCCGGGAAAGCTGGTATTGTAAATGTTCATCTTGGTGACAGTCCGAGATGCTTAGATCTTATTGAACGGGTGGTAGATGAGACAGAGATACCGACTTCTCAAATACTGCCAACACATATCAATCGAAATGAGCTGCTTTTCTGCAAGTCAATGGAATATGCGCTGAAAGGCGGAGCAGTAGATTTTACCGGAAATGAAGATATTGACTATTGGGAAACTATCTGTGATGAGGTACGAGTATGTAATGGTATCAAACGGATGTTAGATGCAGGAGTAAATCCTAACCGCATGACAATTTCTTCTGATGGACAGGGAAGCCTTCCGATGTACAGTAGTGATGGCGAATTCCTTGGAATGGGCGTTGGACAGTCCAGCTGCCTTCTGAAGGAAGTTAAAGAGTGTGTGTTTAAAGCGGATATCCCGTTGGAAATTGCACTTTCAACAATAACATCCAATCCGGCAGAAATCCTTCGTCTTAATGGAAAAGGAAAGATTGAAGAGGGCTATGATGCGGATCTTTGTATCCTGGATCAGGACCTGCAGCTTGTTGAGGTAATAGCAAGAGGTAAAACAGTGTATACAAAATAGAATCAGAAATATCCGGTATAAGAACAGATGTGTTCCGTACCGGATATTTTACTAGTATACATTCTAATAGATGGGGGCAAAATAATGCTGACTTATACATATGTTTCAAAGGGAAAATTTGAACTAATGGAAAAACCGAAACCAGTGCTCATGCATGAACGAGATGCCATTGTAAAGGTGACACTGGCCAGCATCTGTTCCAGTGACCTGCATATTAAACACGGAAGTGTTCCGCGTGCAGTCCCGGGAATTACAGTTGGCCATGAGATGGTAGGTATTGTTGAGGCAGTCGGTTCTAAGGTGACGCATGTAAAACCGGGAGACCGGGTGACTGTAAATGTAGAAACCTTTTGCGGAGAGTGTTTTTTCTGTAAGAAAGGATATGTAAACAATTGTACCGACAAGAATGGTGGCTGGGCACTTGGCTGTCGTATCGATGGGGGACAGGCAGAATATGTCCGGGTTCCTTTTGCAGATCAGGGATTGAATAAAATCCCGGAAGGTGTTACGGACAGACAGGCTTTACTGGTAGGAGATGTTCTTGCTACTGGTTATTGGGCAGCACGTATTTCTGAAATCACAGAGGAAGATACTGTACTAATCATTGGAGCCGGTCCAACGGGAATATGTACTTTACTTAGTGTTATGCTGAAAAATCCAGCGAAGATCATTATATGTGAAAAGGACGAGACACGTATTCGCTTTATTAATGAGCATTATCCGGAGATTCTTACTGTTTCACCGGAAGACTGTAAAGAGTTTGTTAAGACTAATAGTGAGCATGGTGGAGCTGATGCAGTCCTTGAAGTTGCCGGAGCAGAATCGACATTTAAACTGGCGTGGGAATGTGCCCGACCAAATGCAATCGTGACAGTGGTTGCGCTTTACGATAAAGCGCAGATGTTACCACTCCCAGATATGTATGGTAAAAATCTCACTTTTAAAACAGGTGGAGTGGATGGCTGCGATTGCGAAGAAATTCTGAAGCTGATATCAGAAGGTAAGATCAACACGGAACCGCTGATTACGCATACATATCCGTTAAACAGGATTGAAGAGGCATATGAATTGTTCGAAAATAAGAGAGATGGTGTGATTAAAGTAGCAGTGGAATGCTGAGAAACAGGTACGGGAGGCTGAACAATAGTGAGTTTATTACAAGTAATTTTACCCGTGATCATAATGCTTATTATTGGGATGATCTGCAGAGAGAAAAAACTGATCCGCCCAGAGAGAATTGAAGGACTTCAGGCATTGGTTATGAATTTTACACTTCTAATCTCATTGTTTTATACTTTTTATCGGGCAAGTATTAAAGCAGATACTGTGATATTTCCAGTTACCTTCTTCGGAGTGACCGCAGGTGGGATTTTTGCAGGAAGGCTGCTTTGTAAACTTTTAAAAGAAAAGGATATCTATTTTCCCTTTACACTGACAGGATATGAGGCTGGAATGCTGGGATATGCTTTGTTTGGTATTCTGCTTGGAAATGATAAGATCACGCAATAACTTGCTTAATCTTGCCCCATTTTGCCAAGATGGCAGCTAAAACACACATTTCACAAATCCCCGAAATCCATTGCAAAACAGGGCATTTCCGGGCAAATCAAGGAGAAATAAAACAATGATAAAAATATTTTTCATCTGCCACGGCAGAACTCCATGACTACTCGCAATCCTCGGAATAATGGGGCAAACTGGGGCATAATTTGGCGTCCGCCGGGGGTGAGACTACCAGGAGACTACAAATAAACGACTTTAAATTCGGGAATGTAGGGGCAATCGTTAATCGGGTATATATTGTATGCACCCCTTGCTGATAATCGTTAATCGGGTTCTACCAGGTGACTACTACACTTCAAAATTAAAAGTTTTCTTTCCATAATATATGGATTTGTTCTCTTGCACCGCCCATGTGGAGACGGTTTGCCTTTTGGGTAGGGAAATAGTCAACGATAAGAACGTTGAGTATGCTCATGTTGATTATGAGCCAAAAGATGCAGAGTATCTGAAAAGTGCTAAGGGTTCAGCGTCATACAGAGAAATCAAAGAGTGGATTAAGGAACAACATGATGTTTCTGTATCAAATCTATACATTGCTCAAGTAAAAGACAAATTAGGCTTTGAGAAGCGTGAAAATTATAATAAAGGTGTTGACGGTCATAGAGTACCGAACTGTCCAGCTGAGAAAGAAAAATTGATTCTGGAAGCGTTCAAGCATTTTAGAATGATATAAGAAAAAATCAGAATGAGAGAAAGTGGAGAACATCTGCTTTCTCTTTTTTTGATGTTCTGAAAAAAATTTTTTTGAGCTGGATACGTTGTCAGACAACACGTTTAAAGTAAATGATACATAATTGGGTAGGAAAAGTATTGCAATTAGAAATCCAGTGTGCTAGACTTTTATTAAACCATAAGAAATACAGTAAAATGGAGGAATAAAGATGGCAAAGCAAAAAGGTTGGACAAATTCAATTCCTGTTCAGGAAAGAACATTTCTTACCCAGAGAGAGCTTAGTAGATATACTGGCATCAGCTATGATTTAGTTAGAAAATATGTCAAGGGTGGGGAATTTGAAGATTATATTACAGTAGGAAAACAGAATAAAGTTATGGTAGATAGAATCGCTTTTGAAAATTTCCTTAAAGCGAAAAAACATATTGAAAAGTAAAATTACAAAAAAATAGCAACTGTGAGTGGCATCACTGTTGCTATCAAGGAAGTTACCAAGAAATTCTTTCAGTTATTATTTATGCTCATATATTAGCATATTTTCTTGGTGACTTCAAGAGAAAAACAGAAGATTCATGAAAACATGAAATCATGAGAAAGGACATGTTAATATATGGCTAGAACTTACGAAGAAACTATTTTTGATGCAACAGTAGATGCTGTGAACGATGCATTAGCACAGCCAGTGTTGCCAACACCTGATGAAATTAAGGGTAATATTTTAGATAACAGCAGAAACGAAGTTACAATGTATAATTCGATTGCTCAGCAGGGGGCAAAGTGGAAGGTGCCTGTGGAGTTGGAAACATATCAGATTGCGTATATAATGCTGCGTGTGCATTATATTGCATTGATTGAGACAACTGAATCTGAAGATGATGCAGATTGTTCTCTTTTGGGCGTATACATGGAAGATGGTGAAGATGAAGGTATTTATACAACAAAGGATTCTGAAATCCGTCGTATTGCAAGACTCTATAAGAGAAGAATCACATATAAGGAATTTCAGGAAATGATGTATATCATGAGAGAGGAAGCTCCGAGAGTGAAACGCTGTAGTGAGCGGAATCTGATTGCTGTCAATAACGGTATTTTTGATTTTGATACAAAGACTTTGATGCCGTTTACACCGGATAAAGTGTTCACTTCAAAATCAAGAGTAGATTACAATCCAAATGCAAAAAATGTGGTGATTCATAACGATGAAGATGGTACAGACTGGGATGTAGAAAGCTGGATGAACACATTGTCTGATGACAAAGGGGTGGTTACAATTCTCTGGCAGATTTTAGGTGCTATCATTCGTCCAAATGTATCATGGAATAAGGCTTGTTTTATGTATTCAGAATCTGGTAACAATGGTAAAGGTACATTGTGTGTATTGATGAGACGGCTTGTCGGAGAAGGAAGATATGCATCTATTCCATTGAAAGATTTCGGTAAAGATTTTATGCTGGAACCTTTGATTAGAACTACATCTGTTATTGTTGATGAAAACGACGTCGGTACATATATCGACAAGGCTGCGAATTTAAAGGCTGTAATTACAGGTGATACAATTCAGGTTAATCGTAAATTTAAAGCACCGATTTCTTTTAAGTTTAAAGGATTTATGGTGCAGTGTCTGAACGAAATGCCAAGAGTGAAGGATAAATCTGATTCATTCTACAGACGTCAGCTTTTCATTCCGTTTACAAAATGCTTTACAGGTGCGGAACGCAAATACATCAAGGATGATTATCTGAAACGTAAGGAAGTCGTAGAATATGTGATGTATAAGGTTCTTAATATGAACTATTATGAATTCGATGTTCCAGAAGCATGTAAAACAGCATTGGAAGAATATAAGGAGTTCAATGACCCTGTAAGACAGTTCATGGCTGAAATTATGCCGGAATTACAGTGGGATTTTGTTCCGTTTACATTCTTGTATGATTTATACAAAGAATGGTACAAAAAGTACGTTGGAAAACAGGAAGTAAAATCATTACAGGTATTTATCAAAGATGTTCTGAATCTGCTGAAAGATTATCCAGATTGGGATTGTCCTGACAGTAAAAAAGCTGTCAGACCTAAGAATATGATGGATAAGCCAGAATGGATGATTGATGAATACAAGCTGGAAGATTGGTATAGCACTACATACAAAGGAAATGATTTAAAGAAAAAGTGTTGTCCGACGTTGAAATCAAGTTACAGAGGAATTTTAAGAGTGTAATACAGAGTGATAGTACAGAAAATGTGCTATCACTTTTTATTTTTCGGGATTTTTTGAGAAATGTAGCAGAAATGTAGCACGTTTCGTGCTACATGAAATCCGTTGACTGGTACTGGATTTAGCGAATTTTACAAAAAATGTAGCATGTAGAAAAATGTTGATGCTACATGAAATCCGTTGATACACAACAGATTTATCCATTTGTAGCAGATGTAGCACATTTTTTTAAGATATATACACGTGAAAAATAAAAAAAGCCTAAAAACATTGATTTATGAGGATTTTACTTTGTATCATTGTGATGTTATCTATAAGTGTATTTTACTTTGTATCATTATGATATTATGTGTAATTTGGATAAATCCGTTGATACGTAATGGATTTGTATTTAGTGTAGACTAAAATAAAAATGTTATATATATGTTCCAAAAAAAACGTGCTACACGTGCTACAAAACACATAAATCCCTTACCCAGTACTGGATTTATGCGTAGCACGTTGTTTTTTTGTCTGCTACACTGTCTGCTACAAAAACGCTGAATGTGCTGCTGGGCACTGGATTTATGCGTAGCACGAAACGTGCTACATTTTTTGGGCTTCTGTATTTTCAAATGCTGATAATATCTATCATCACATTTTCCATATATGCAATTAGCAGAACAATTCAAAACCCATCGTTTAACACGCCGTATGACGTCACCACGCGTATAAAATCACTAATCTGTAAAATTACTCGATTTTATATGAAAATCTTCACCACGGGCTTATTTTTAATCAAATACGGAATATTGAAACATGATAGCGATTTTAAATGTGTATTTGGGTAGGGAAAAGCAGCTTGAAATCCACTGTATTATCATGATATAATGTTTTCATGAAAACATGAAACAATGAAATCATGAAAGGAGCATGAATCATGAAGAATATATTGATTATCAACCGTAAGGGCGGTGTTGGTAAGACGCTGGTTGCAGATGAGCTTGCTTTTGCTTTGGATGCCAAGAATGTTCCGTATTGCTTTTATGACCTCGACGGTCAGGGCGGTACACTGCATGAACCTGTTGAAATGGATAATGCGGATATATCAATTATTGATACACCGGGTTCATTACAAGGTGAGATGGGTGAATGGGTCAAAGATGCGGATGTAGTTATTATTCCGATGCGTCCAAGTGTGACGGATATGCCAGCTACGGAAACAACGATTGACCTTGTAAAGCGTAATGCACCAGATACACCTATTGTGTATGTGGTTAATGGTACAAATAGATTTAAGGCTACAAAGGAATTTATGGAATTTTTCAAAGAAGAACATAAAGACGAGCCAATCTATTGCCTGCCACAAAGTGAAGCGTTTGTACAGTCAAGGCTTGCAAATCAGTCGGTGGTTGCATATAATCCAAGGCTTCCAGCTGCATTGGCTACAAGCGTGCTGACACATGGCGTATGGAAAATCTTAAAATTGAAATTTTAATGAAATCATGATAAAATGAAATCATGAAAATTGAATTAGGAGTAGTAGCCGACTTTATGGGATATGTGGGTAACTCGTAGAGTTATCCATATTTTCCATAAAGTTTAGAAAGGAGATTTTAAGATATGACTGAAAATAGATTCAAAGCTCGTCAGCAAAAGCGAGCTGTTGAGGAAGAATCACGTCTGGAACAGGCAAAGGGTGGAACTACATCTGAATCTGGAAAAAATCATGGAAATCAGAAAATGGTTCCTGTCCAGTTCTATATGACAAATGATATGAAGAAAAAATTGAAAATGTATTGTCTGTCCAATGATACAAAGATGACAGATGTTTTGAATAAAATGACAGATGAATTTTTGAAATCACAAGGATTTTAATGAATTCATGAAAATGTGTACAAAAAGAAAGGATGCGTATTATGGCAAATATTAATGAAACAATTTCTGAGGTTGCAAAGTTAAATCCAGAGCTTGCACGTCAGATTCAGAAATATGTAAAAGACCATTCGTATGGTTTGGTTTTTGAACATAATTTACCGGAAGCAGTTAGGCTTTATAAAAAGCAACCTGCTGTAGGTGATACAGTGAATATTCTTGCACCTCGTGGACAAAAGGAAACGGAAGAAAATTCTGTTCCTTGGTGTGTGAAATATATTGATAATGGTATTGCATATCTTGAACATGATGGAGAAGCAAAAGATGTTCCATTAGAAGACATCTGTGTCCTTGTGAGTTATAGGGATGTTATCTATCCAGGATTAAAAGAGATTGACCGTGTAGAACGTGGAAATCCAGAAGACCCATATCATATGGTGATTAATTCTGAGAATTATCATGCGTTAGAAGCATTGACATATGCATATGCTGGTAAGGTTGATTGTATTTATATTGACCCACCATATAATAAAAAAGATACAAAAGATTGGAAATACAATTGCAATTATGTTGATGGGAATGACCAGTATAAGCATAGTAAATGGTTGGCATTTATGGAGCGTAGATTAAAATTAGCAAAACAGTTACTTAATCCTAAGGATTCAATGTTAATTATAGCAATTGATGAAGTTGAGTGTGCAAGGCTGTCTATATTATTGGAACAGTTATTTCCGGCTTCAAATATTGATATGGTTACAACAGTTACTAATCCTAGAGGAAAACAGCGGACTGGTAGATTTTCAAGAACTGAAGAATACTTATTTTTTGTACAGAATGGAAATGCTACTATTCATCAAGAAGAAGATATGGATGCGACAGGGGTTACAAATATTTCTTGGCGTACAATGAGAAGAAGCAGTTTGAATCAAAGACGAGGGAATCATGGATATGGTGCTGTTGGACCCAACCAGTTTTATCCTATATATGTAAACGATAAAGGTAAAATTGTCGATATTGGTTCACCTTTGCCAGAGACACAGGATATTACTGATTTTCCAGCACCAGAAGGAACGACTGCTGTTTTTCCTATAAGGGATGATGGAACGGAAATGAATTGGGCAATGACAAATACTACTTGTGCTGAAATGCTTAAAAAGGGTTATATCAGAGTGGGACGTTATACACCTAAAAAACCACAAAAGTGGGAATTGTCATATTTATTGTCAGGTGTTGTTGATGATGTTGAAAGCGGTCGTGCAACTATTATTGGAAAAAATTCTGATGGTAGTATTAAGGCAATTTATGTTGATGAGATAAAGAAAGCACCAGTTTCTGTATGGATGAGACCAAGTCATAATGCAGAAACTGAAGGAACTAATTTGTTAAAAAATATTTTTGCTGATGAAAAAAGGTTTCCATATCCAAAATCATTGTATGCAGTCAGAGATTGTTTGAAATATTATTTGGATGATAAACCGAATGCATTGGTTGTTGATTTTTTTGC
>NZ_WQQD01000017.1:0-59282 GCF_018785605.1 Blautia sp. MCC270 | reverse complement strand
AACTATTGAAACCGCCGTGTACCGAGCGGTATGCACGGTGGTGTGAGAGGACGGCGGTTAGTCACCGCCTCCTACTCGATTTCATAAAATCAAAATAAATAATGAAATTGAGAAAACAAGAGAAAACAAGAGTATAAAAGAGATAAAATCAGAATAATATAGAAAAACCATATCTTAAAAGGGTTGCGAAAATATGTGAAATTCACTAATATAGCCATAGTGATTAGCACTCGTATAAAGTGAGTGCTAGCAGACGAAGATGGAACTTATAAAGGAGGAACATAGATCATGAAGTTAGTACCTTTAGGCGACAGAGTAGTATTAAAACAGGTTGAAGCAGAAGAGACAACAGCATCCGGAATCGTACTTCCGGGACAGGCACAGGAGAAACCACAGCAGGCAGAAGTTATCGCAGTTGGTCCTGGCGGAGTTGTAAATGGCAAAGAAGTAAAGATGGAAGTAGAAGTCGGAAACACTGTTATTTACTCCAAATATGCAGGAACAGAAGTTAAGATGGATGGTACGGATTACATCATTGTAAAACAGGAAGATATCCTGGCAGTTATTAAATAATATAAACATCTTATCGTATATCAATATAAATAGGAGGTCATTTTATCATGGCAAAAGAAATTAAATATGGCGCAGAAGCAAGAGCAGCACTTGAAGCTGGTGTAAATAAACTTGCAGATACAGTAAGAGTAACACTTGGACCGAAAGGAAGAAACGTAGTACTTGACAAATCTTTCGGTGCTCCGCTTATCACAAACGATGGTGTTTCCATCGCAAAAGAGATCGAGCTTGAGGACGGATTCGAGAACATGGGTGCTCAGATCATCAAGGAAGTTGCATCCAAGACAAACGATGTAGCAGGTGATGGTACTACAACAGCGACTGTACTTGCTCAGGCAATGGTTCATGAGGGAATGAAGAACCTGGCAGCAGGTGCCAACCCGATCATCCTCAGAAAAGGTATGAAAAAAGCAACAGATGTTGCAGTAGAAGCGATCAAGAACATGAGCCAGGCAATCAACGGCAAAGAGCAGATCGCTAACGTAGCAGCAATCTCTGCAAGTGATGAGCAGGTTGGACAGCTTGTTGCTGATGCTATGGAGAAAGTTTCCAAAGACGGTGTTATCACTGTTGAGGAGTCCAAGACCATGCATACAGAGCTTGACCTTGTAGAAGGTATGCAGTTTGACCGTGGATATATTTCCGCATACATGTCCACAGATATGGAGAAAATGGAGGCAACTCTTGATGATCCGTACATCCTGATCACAGACAAGAAGATCAGCAATATCCAGGAGATCCTTCCACTTCTTGAGCAGGTTGTTCAGGCCGGTGCGAAACTTCTCATCATCGCTGAGGATGTTGAGGGTGAGGCCCTTACAACTCTGATCGTCAACAAACTGAGAGGAACCTTCCAGGTAGTAGCTGTAAAAGCTCCTGGCTATGGTGACAGAAGAAAAGAGATGCTTCAGGATATCGCGATCCTGACAGGCGGACAGGTGATCTCCGATGAGCTTGGTCTTGACCTGAAAGAAGCTAAGATGGAGCAGCTTGGACGTGCAAAATCTGTTAAAGTTGCAAAAGAGAACACAGTTATCGTTGATGGTCTCGGTGACAAAGATGCCATTGCAAAACGTGTTGCACAGATCCGTGCGCAGATCGAGGAGACAAAATCCGAGTTTGATAAAGAGAAACTTCAGGAGAGACTTGCAAAACTGGCTGGCGGCGTAGCTGTTATCCGTGTAGGTGCTGCTACTGAGACAGAGATGAAAGAAGCAAAACTTCGTCTTGAGGATGCTCTTGCAGCAACAAGAGCAGCTGTTGAGGAAGGTATCATCGCAGGTGGCGGATCTGCTTACATCCATGCTTCCAAAGAGGTTGCAAAACTTGCAACAACACTTGAAGGAGATGAGAAGACAGGTGCTTATGTGATCCTGAAAGCTCTTGAGGCTCCGCTGTTCCACATCGCTGCAAACGCAGGACTGGAAGGCGCTGTTATTATCAACAAAGTAAGAGAGTCTGAGATCGGTACAGGCTTCGATGCTCTCAATGAGAAATACGTAAACATGGTTGAGAACGGAATCCTTGATCCGGCTAAGGTTACAAGAAGTGCTCTTCAGAATGCTACAAGTGTTGCATCTACACTCCTTACAACAGAGGCTGTAGTTTCCACAATCAAAGAAGATACTCCGGCTCCGGCTGCAAACCCGGGAATGGGAATGATGTAATTATCAGCTGAGCAGGTGAAATAATTAATTCACAAAATGAGAGGGCCTGCGCCATAGACGCGGCTCTCTTTTTGTGTTATAATCAAAAAGTCAGTAAATTACGAAAGGAAGAAACAAATGAGTGACTTATATTCAGAGCTTCTGGTAAAAAAGAAGCAGACAGCGAAAGATCTGGTTGTGAAATACGGTCTGATAGCGCTGACGGTGATCATGGTCCTGGGAGGCCTTGTGCTGAATGTACTTTTGCTGGTACCGGCTATTGCACTTGGTATTGCATGTTATTTTGTAATACCGAAGACAGATCTGGAGTACGAGTATCTGTTTGTTAACGGAGAACTGGACATTGATATGATCATGTCAAAATCAAAAAGGAAAAGAGTGAAATCGCTCCAGCTTGCGGAGGCAGACCTTGTGGCACCATTAAAGTCCCACAGAATGGACTATTATAATGGCAATCAGAAGATGAAAGAGTATGATTTTTCATCAGGAATTGAGGATCATAAACGCTATGCAATGATCATAAGAGACAGTGGAGAAACCTGCAAAGTGATCCTGGAACTGGATGACGCACTTGCAAATACCATGAAAAATTCTGCACCAAGTAAAGTTTTTTTGGATTGACATGAATCTTGTTTTTTGTTACACTAGTTCACAAATTTAAAATATCTTACACAAGGGAGGAAATGCAATGGGTACTATTATTGGTGAAGGCATTACGTTTGATGACGTCCTTCTGGTTCCGGCTTATTCTAAAGTGATTCCGAATCAGGTAGATGTTTCAACGTATTTAACCAAGAAAGTAAAGCTGAATATCCCCATGATGAGTGCGGGAATGGACACAGTTACAGAGCACAGAATGGCAATTGCCATGGCCAGACAGGGTGGTATCGGTATCATCCACAAGAATATGTCCATCGAAGCACAGGCAGAAGAGGTTGATAAGGTTAAACGTTCTGAGAACGGTGTTATTACAGATCCATTTTATCTTTCACCGGAGCATACACTGAAAGATGCCAATGATCTGATGGCGAAATACCGTATTTCCGGTGTTCCGATCACAGAAGGCAGAAAGCTTGTAGGTATTATCACAAACCGTGATCTTAAATTTGAGACAGATTTCAGCAGAAAGATCAAGGAGTGCATGACTTCTGAAGGACTGATCACAGCCAAGGAAGGAATCACACTTGAGGATGCCAAGAAGATCCTTGCGAAATCCCGTAAGGAGAAATTACCCATTGTAGATGACGACTTTAATTTAAAAGGACTCATTACCATCAAGGATATCGAGAAACAGATCAAATATCCGCTTGCAGCCAAGGATGCACAGGGACGTCTTCTCTGTGGTGCGGCAGTTGGTATCACAGCCAATGTACTTGCACGTGTAGATGCACTTGTGAAAGCGAATGTGGATGTAATCGTAATTGATTCCGCACATGGTCATTCTGAGAATATCTTAAAAGCAGTCCGCGAGATCAAGGCTGCATATCCGGAACTTCAGGTTATCGCAGGTAACGTTGCAACAGGAGCAGCTACCAAGGCACTGATCGAAGCTGGTGTAGATGCAGTTAAAGTTGGTATCGGACCTGGATCTATCTGTACCACACGTGTTGTTGCAGGTATCGGTGTACCGCAGGTTACTGCTGTTATGGATTGCTATGAAGTAGCCAACAGCTACGGAATCCCGATCATCGCAGATGGTGGAATCAAGTATTCCGGAGACATCACCAAGGCTATCGCGGCAGGCGCCAATGTCTGCATGATGGGCAGCATGTTTGCTGGATGCGATGAGAGCCCGGGAACATTCGAGCTCTATCAGGGAAGAAAATATAAAGTATACCGTGGAATGGGATCTATTGCAGCTATGGAGAACGGCAGCAAGGATCGTTACTTCCAGGAGAACGCCAAGAAGCTTGTTCCAGAAGGTGTTGAAGGACGTGTTGCATACAAAGGACACGTTGAGGATACCGTATTCCAGTTAATTGGCGGTTTAAGATCCGGTATGGGTTACTGCGGAGCAGAGAACATTGAGAAGCTGAAAACAACAGGCAGATTCATTAAGATCTCCGCTGCATCTCTCAAGGAGTCACATCCACATGACATCCATATCACAAAAGAGGCTCCAAACTACAGTGTAGATGAATAATAAAGGAAAAAAAGGTAAGACCGGTAAAAAGTCACCCAGGCCGTCCCATAGCGGGCGGCCTGTTTCCGTAAAGAAAACTTCCTCCGGGTCTTCCAGAAGAAAAAAGAAGTCTTTGAGAAAAAAGAACCCGATCAAGATCCTACAGAGGATTGTGCTGATATGTATCATTGTGATCGTTGCTTTTGCTGCGTGTGCGTTAGGATACGCATTTTTTGAGATGCGCATGGAACAGAGTGAAACTCAGTCCGGACAGGAAGAAATATCCGGGAATGCCAGCGGAAATGGCGGACCGGAACAATGGCAGGCAGAAGGAGCACCTTTTATTGATGTGGAGCTTCTGACACCGAATTCCTATTCCAGACCACAGATTTCTATCGAACAGGTAAATTATATAGCCATTCATTATACGGCCAATCCGGGATCTACTGCCATATCCAACCGGAATTATTTTGAAAATCTTGCGACAACGCAGGACAACAAAGTCAGCAGTCATTTTGTGATAGGTTTGGAGGGAGAAGTGGTACAATGTATTCCCACTTCAGAAATATCCTATGCCACAAATTCCAGAAATGTAGATACCATATCCATTGAATGCTGCCATCCGGATGAAACAGGGCAGTTTAATACAGCAACCTATGATTCGGCGGTAAAGCTGACAGCGTGGCTTTGTACACGCTTTGGACTGACTTCGGATCAGGTGATCCGTCATTATGATGTCACAGGTAAAGACTGTCCGAAGTATTACGTGGAAAATCCCGATGCATGGATCCAGATGAAATCAGACATTGCAGCACAGATCCAGACAGATTATGCATTACAGGGGAAATAAAGTGTTATTGTTTATTTTGTGAGCAACAAGAAGTCTGGAAAAATAATTTCTGAAAATAGGGGCTTGAAAATTAAGAAGAAGTATTGTAGTATAACAGCAGAAGCTGCATGACTGGCGGAAAGTAGGATTACCTACAGGGAGTGCAGTGAAGTGAGAAGCCGACCGCCTGGGCAGCCTGATAAGGGGTGTCCAGGCGGTTTTTTGTTACCGTTCATATCCTGGGATAAGCCCCGGGCCTTACATTAGACAAGGAGGACTGTGAAAAATGACGACATTTTCACTTGAAAAAGAACTGAAAGAAAATTCCTATCCGGGAAGAGGAATTGTGATCGGACGTTCCGCTGACGGGAAACATGCAGTTACTGCATATTTTATTATGGGAAGAAGCGAGAACAGCAGAAACCGTATTTTTGTTGAGGATGGGGAAGGAATCCGTACACAGGCTTTTGATCCGTCCAAGCTTACAGACCCGAGCCTGATCATTTATGCACCGGTACGTGTCCTTGGAAATAAGACCATCGTAACAAACGGTGATCAGACAGATACGATCTATGAGGGAATGGACAGACAGCTCACCTTTGAACAGTCTCTCCGCAGCAGAGAGTTTGAGCCGGATGCGCCGAACTATACACCTCGTATTTCAGGTGTTCTTCATGTTGAAGACGGTAAATTCAATTATGCGATGTCTATTTTAAAGAGCAATAACGGAAATCCGGATTCCTGTCTTCGTTATACATTTGCCTATGAGAATGCGGCGGCAGGACAGGGACGTTTTATCCATACTTATAAATGCGATGGAAATCCACTTCCAAGTTTCGAGGGAGAGCCGAAGCTGGTAGAGATCCCAAGCGATATTGATGAGTTTACGGATCTCCTCTGGAAGAGCCTGAACCAGGATAATAAAGTTTCTCTCTTTGTTCGTTTTATTGACATTGAGACAGGAAAATATGAATCCAGGATCGTAAACAAGAATAAATAAGAAAATAGGGATATCACAGAGAACGGAGGAGCTTTTTCATGAAAGAATTACAGTTAAAATACGGATGTAACCCAAATCAGAAACCATCAAAGATCTATATGGCAGATGGAAGTGAGCTTCCGATCCAGGTACTCTCCGGAAGACCAGGATACATCAACTTCCTGGATGCCTTTAATGGCTGGCAGCTGGTACGTGACCTTAAGAAAGCAACCGGACTTCCGGCAGCAACTTCATTTAAGCATGTATCTCCGGCAGGTGCTTCCATCGGACTTCCGCTGAATGAGACACTGGCAAAGATCTACTGGGTAGGTGATATGGACTGGAAGAATTTTTCCCCGCTTGCATGTGCGTATGCAAGAGCAAGAGGTGCAGATCGTATGTCATCATTTGGTGATTTTATTTCTCTTTCTGATGTCTGCGACAAAGATACCGCAATGCTGATCAAGAGAGAGGTTTCTGATGGTGTGATCGCACCAGGATATACAGAGGAGGCTCTTGAAATTCTGAAGCAGAAGAAAAAAGGCAATTACAATGTGATCCAGATCGATGAAAACTATGTTCCAGAACCTTTGGAGCACAAACAGGTATTTGGAGTCACCTTTGAGCAGGGCCGCCAGGAGCTGGCAATTGATGATGCGCTGATCTCCAATATTGTAACAGAGAATAAAGAGCTTACGGAAGAAGCCAAGAGAGATATGAAGGTTTCTCTGATCATCCTGAAATATACACAGTCCAATTCTGTATGCTTTGTTAAGGACGGACAGGCTATCGGCGTTGGTGCAGGACAGCAGTCCCGTGTACATTGTACACGCCTTGCAGGTCAGAAGGCAGATAACTGGTATCTCCGTCAGTGTCCGAAAGTACTGGAGCTTCCGTTTAAAGACACGATCACACGTGCGGAGAGAGATAATGCCATTGATGTTTACATTGGTGAGGAATATATGGATGTCCTTGCAGATGGTGCATGGGAAAAGACATTCACAGAGAAGCCGGAAGTGTTCACAAAAGAAGAGAAGAGAGCATGGCTGGATGGTCTTACCGGCGTGACACTGGGATCCGATGCATTCTTCCCATTCAGTGATAATATCGAGCGCGCATATAAGAGCGGTGTAAAATATATTGCAGAGCCGGGTGGATCTGTACGTGATGACGCAGTTATCGATACATGTAATAAGTATGGAATGGTGATGGCATTTACAGGAATCCGCCTTTTCCACCACTAAAAGATGCATGCCTTGGCCATGATATGCAGCTGAAATAAAAGATAAAAAATATAAAGTCCCGAATCTGAATTTCTGGAAAAAAGAGATCAGACCCGGGACTTTTTGATCGAAAAAGGATAGTTTTAAAAATAAAAAAGAACTCTGAAAAACTCAGAGTTCTGAAGAGCGATAGACGGGGCTCGAACCCGCGGTCTCGACCTTGGCAAGGTCGCGCGTTACCAACTACGCCACTATCGCATATGTCTTATCGTTTCAAGTGTTTCCCTCAGCGACAAGACATATATTAGCATAGATTTTATATTCTGTCAAATGTTTTTTGGAATTTTTTTGAAATTATACACAACATATAAAGTTTATTCCAGACGTCTGAAATAGAACTTGTATATGACAATATTTCGGTGGTTTATGAGTTATTGTCTAAGTGGTAATAGCGCAAAACATGATCCGGATAGTATTGGTCACCATAGTCCCATGGACCGGCAGGATCATGAAGGGGATCATCTTCATCACGTTGTGTGCCGCCGCTTGCCATCTGAGCAAAGGCCTGAGCACTTTGGGCCGTCCACACAGTCTGACCGTTTTCTTCCAGATAAGCAAAATAGGAATCGGCTCCGAAATTGTATGCCTGCAGAGCCAGACGGATTTTGGAAAGATCAGTCGGACCGGTACAGACGGCCTTTTCCAGAGCATATTTCAGTTCCTGGATGCCACAGGAAATAGAGTAAGAAGGATCTGTGATACCATTGGGCTGCTGAGGATATCTGGTGTTGTAGGCTCCTTCTGAGGACTGCATGGGATCGGTACCCTGTCCGGAGCTTTCCTGCATCATCACAGCCAGGATCAGGTCTACATAGTCGGACATATCATATTGTGCTGCTTCGCTGGAAACCTCATCGCGATAAGCTTCACAGGCTGCATTGATCTGATGGGTTTCCTTCTGCCTGCCGGAAAATTTGGAAAAACGCAGAAGGATACAGCCCACGATCAGCAGAAAAAGACATGTCAGAAAGATCTTCTGCCTTCGCACCTGCTGTACACGGAGTTTGTGGCGCTGTTTTTTAGTAAGGGTTGGTTTCTTGTGTTTTGTATTCATATAAGTATTGTATCCGTTACGGATAGATTTGACCAGTTAAAAAATATGATCTTTTTGTTAAAAATTTCTGAAGACTGTCCTGTGAAATTGCAAAATATGATCTGATATGCTATGATAGTCGGGACAAACCGTAGAATGCCGGAATAAAGGAGGCAAGATTTCATGCGAAAAAAGCTTCTGGCAGTTATTTTATGTGCTTCTATGCTTTTCCCTGCATCCGTATCAGCAGAGGTACTGGGATATGAAGCAACATTGGATACATATACAAAGGAGAAAAAAACACCTCAGCAGTTTCAGATCGATGATGGGGCGGGAAATACAGTAAATGCTCTGGCGAAGAGTGATACGCTTTATGTTACAGCGAAAAATACGGAAATCCGGTCCAATCCGGGAGACAGTGGTACAGAGCTGCGTTCTGTGATCCTGGGAACGAAGCTTGAAAGAGTTGCAGTCTGTGACAATGGCTGGAGCAAGGTGACCTTCCAAAAGAAAGGTGAGGACAAGATCATCGGTTATGTTTCGGACAGCGTGCTCAGTGATACGGAGATCGTAAATAAATTTACAGATACAGTTACAGCGGCACAGGACAGTGATATCCTGGATTATCCCGGCAAGAAGGACGGAGAGGTTGTAGGAGAGGTCCTTCAGGATGATGAGCTGAAAAGAACAGGTACGGTAGATGCTATCTGGAGCAGGATCGTTTACACAGATGACAGTGGTTCAGATCACGTCGGCTATATTCCGACCAGCTGTCTGGAAGGTTATCAGGCTACGGAAGTGGCCAAGGCAGAGCAGGAAAAGAATACAAAAGCAGGATCCCTTACTAAGAGTTCCGGGGAGGGCGTTTTTGCGGATGCGGTGGATGGTGTAACTTCCACAGGTGGTTCCGGAAGTACCGCAGCTGGCGTACAGATCGGAACGCCGGTATCAGTATCTTCGGACGCGACATTGAAACCACTGGGAACATTCCGGATCACGCATTATTGTCCGTGTAGCATCTGCTGCGGACCATGGGCGAATGGAATTACTTCCACAGGAGTAACGGCCACTACCAACCGTACGATCGCAGTGGATCCGAGTCAGATCCCATACGGTTCCAAAGTAGTGATCAATGGACAGGTTTATGTTGCAGAGGACTGCGGAGGAGCGATCCGGACCAATTGCATTGATGTATATGTGGCAACACACTCCGAAGCAGAGCAGAAGGGCGTGTTTTATACAGAAGTTTATTTGCTTCAGTGATCAGAAAAAGACTGCTGTAGATTCCACAAGGGATTTGCAGCAGTTTTTTGTATAAAAAAACTCTGACCAGCAGAGGCTATTCTGCGATCAGAGTAAAAAAATAATGCCCAGAGCCGGAATCGAACCAGCGACACGAGGATTTTCAGTCCTCTGCTCTACCAACTGAGCTATCTGGGCATGTCTCTTTCGAGTACTTTGTTACTTTAACACATTTATGTAGAGAATGCAAGGAAAAAATAAAAAAAGCAGATGTTTTTCTGAAAAATCTGATTTTCAAAAAAACATCTGCAATATTATGGCTACAGATTTATCTGGCAGCAAGATAGATTTTTTCCATATCTTTCATGTTCAGCTGTTTGAACACACCGATGGTACGGGTGTCTTCAAAGCTGCATTTAAACGCTAGATCATGGATCTCCTTTTCTGTAAGATCAAGACCAAGCTCATGAAGGCTGGTAGGCATCTGGATGGAACGGAAATAATCTTCCATGGCTTCTATGCCGGCAAGAGCAGTTTTGTTGAAGTCGGTACTGCAGGGAATGTCAAAGATATTGACTGCAAACTGGGCAAAGCGTTCCGGATTTGCATCATAAACGTAACGTGCCCAGCTTCCCCACAAAGCGGCAAGACCGGCTCCGTGAGCCACATCGTAGGTGCCGCCCAGTTCATGCTCCAGCTGGTGACAGGCCCAGTCACCACCGCCGGTTCCGCAGCCGGTAAGTCCATTGTGGGAAAGACTGCCGGCCCACATGATCTCTGCCCGTGCAGTATAATTATCCGTCTCCTTCATCAGGATCCGGGAGTTATAGATCACGGTCTGCATCAGAGATTCGCTGATACTGTCGGTGATCTCCATGGTTTCGATATTTACAAAGTACCGTTCCATAGTATGCATCAGGATATCCACACAGCCGCTTTCGGTCTGATATTGCGGCAGGGTATAGGTGAGGCGGGGATTTAAAATAGCAAAACGTGGGCGGCACAGATCGTTGCGGGCACTACTCCGTTTCAGCCAGCCCTCTTCATTGGTGATCACACAGGATCCGCTCATTTCACTTCCGGAAGCTGCGATCGTCAGGATAACGCCTACAGGAAGACAGGCTTTTGGGGTTTCGGTGCGGAGAAAAAAGTTCCATACATCTGTATCCGGATTGGCAAGTCCATAGCCGATGGCCTTGCAGGAATCAATAACGCTGCCACCGCCAACAGCCAAAAGAAAATCAACCTGTTCTTTGCGGCAAAGCTCAATACCTTCACGTACCTTGGAGAGACGGGGATTGGGAACCACACCGCCAAGAGTGACATAGGAAATTCCAGCTTCATCCAGAGAAGATCGGATCTCATCGATCAGACCGGAGCTTACTGCACTGTGGCTGCCATAATGGATCAGTACTTTGCTGCAGTTCTGCTCTTTTAGAACAGTGCCGATCTTAAGGTGTGTATCTTTTCCGAAAATAACCCGGGTAGGGGTAAAATATTCAAAATTTCTCATAGAGATTAGGCTCCTTTTTATGATTCATGATCTATTGATAAATATAAGGAATCTGTTTCCTTACAGGTCAAGCAGATATTTATGATCCCGCAGGGGTATCATCTTGATTCATTTAATTGGTTTAAAGTCGTTATAATAATAGCATAGAAGAGAAACAGACGCAAATAAAAGCTATTGAAAAAAAGGTGTAATTTTGGGGGAATGTGATATAATGACTTCTGTGAAGGAAAAGTGACCTGATCACAGAAACAGACCAATGCGAAGCGTATATTATAGAACAGATCCAAACGAAGAAGAAAGCAGGTGTCTGAAATGGAGAATATCATTATCATAGGAGCAGGTCCGGCCGGGATCTCGGCAGCACTTTATGCGGCAAGAGGAAATATGGATCCGCTGATCATAAATACAGGGATCGGTTCACTGGAAAAAGCGGAGAAGATCGAGAACTATTACGGACTGGAGCAGCCGCTGTCCGGCAGAGAGCTTTTCGAAAGAGGTCTTGCCCAGGCAAGAGCACTTGGAGTACGGATCCTGGATGCCCAGGTTGTGGGAATGGGTGGTTTTGATACTTTTGAGGTGAAAACTACCGCAGGAGATTTTGAGGCACGCAGCGTGATCCTGGCAACCGGAAGCAGGAGAGCTTCTGCCAGGATTCCGGGAGTAAAGGAATTTGAGGGAAAAGGTGTCAGCTACTGCGCAGTATGTGACGCATTTTTTTACAGAGGAAAAGAAGTGGCAGTGCTTGGAAACAGTGATTTTGCTCTTCATGAAGCAGAAGAACTTTCTCATACCGCTTCCCGTGTGACGATCTTTACAGATGGAAAGAAACCGGAATTTTCAAGAGAAAATCCGCTTCCGGTTAACACCATGAAGATCCAGGCAATCGAAGGGGATGAGCGTGTTTCCGGCATCCGCCTGAAAAGTGATGTGTCCATGCAGGAAGCAGGTACCGGAGCAGATTCTTTTGTGCCGGCAGAGGGAGTCTTTGTAGCACTTGGTACAGCCGGAAGCTCGGAGATGGCCCGCCAGATCGGAGCGGAATTGAATGAAAAAGGAAATATCCGGGTCAATGAAGAGATGGAGACTACAGTTCCGGGACTGTATGCAGCGGGTGATTGCACCGGTGGACTTCTCCAGGTGGCAAAAGCTGTTCATGACGGTGCCCAGGCAGGACTTTCCGCCTGTCAGTATGTGCGGAAGCTTCTGAAGGCGTAAGCATAAGCTGATACTAAAAATAAATACAGGATCAAGGAGGAATTTTATCATGGCAAAAGTTTTTACAACAGACAATTTTGAAACAGAGGTATTAAAGGCAGAAAAGCCGGTACTGGTAGATTTTTGGGCAACCTGGTGCGGACCATGCAGACGTCAGGCTCCGGTCGTGGAAGAGCTTGCAGAAGCCGGATATGAGGTTGGCAAGGTTGACGTAGACAAAGAGCCATCACTGGCACAGCAGTACAAGATCATGAGTATCCCCACACTGTTGGTATTCAAAGAAGGAAAAGAGACCGCACGTTTTGTGGGACTGACATCAAAGACAGAGCTTGAGGCAGCGCTTCAGTAACCAAAACAGAAAACAGAAAAAACAGATACAGCTCTGGGAACCGAAACGGTTTCCGGAGCATTGTTGGTTTACTGAAAATTTTAGACAAGGGTTAATAAAAATATGGATGAGAAAATAATAAAAAAGAATGCAGTGCCTGTGATCGCGGCAATGATCACAGCGCTGGCCTTTTCTTTTACGGGCCTTCCAATGGATGGAAATACTTCTGTAGAAAAAATGAGCGATGTTTATAATGGATTGGGATGCACGAGCTTGCTTGCATGGATCCTGCTTCTTATTTTATACGTGAAAGGATGGGAGGGCTACCGGAAATACAGAAACTGGCAGGCACATGTTTTGGCAGTGATCTTTTCGGCGGGAATGCTTCTTGGAACTTCTTATTTTACAAATGGAAACTGGGATTTTCTGTTTGGCGCAAAGAAACAGATCCTGATCTCAGCCGGATGCTTTATAGGATTTTATATTATCTGTGATATGGGAATCACTTATTTCTGGAGGATTCCTGAGATGGAGTTTTTCCGAAAGGCCTGCGGGCGTATCCCGGCCAGAGAGGAAGAAGTAATGTGGTTCCGCCTGGCAAAGATATCTATGATCATTGGATGGACACCGTTTATCCTGGCATTTCTCCCAGGTTCGATCCCGGCAGATGGATTTCGGCAGCTGGATGTATTTTTGGGAGCTATGCCGCTGGACAATCATCATCCATGGGTCCTGACGATGATCATGGGTGGACTGCTGACACTTGGAAAAACTATCTGGTGTTATAATTTTGGAGTGTTTCTGATCATCATTGTGTTTACTTCTGTGGAAATCTGGTGTTACAGTGCGGTAGTCCGCTATCTGTACAGATGGAAGGCTCCAAAATGGATACTTTTTGGTACTGTTCTGCTGTTTGCATTTGTTCCCATATTTGGAAGCTATGCGCAGGCAGTGATCAAAGATGGATTATATACGGCAGTCATTACTTTGTATTTTGCAGTGTATATAGATATTTGTCATTCCTTTTCCAAGAGAAAGGCAGTATATTTATTTCTTCTGGGAATCAGTGTTTGTCTTACCCGAAATAATGGCATTCATCTAGTCCTGCCTTCTTTGATCCTTTTGTTTTTCTTCCTGGTAAAGGGCGCGAGGAAATATGCATTTATTGTGGCTGTCTGTGTTTTTGCCTGTTATCTGGGCGTAGAAAAGGGGGTAGCACCTGCCCTTGGCGTGGCACCTGGATCCCGATGTGAAATGCTTTCGGTACCGTTTCAGCAGACTGCCCGATATCTGAGAGAATATCCGGATGATGTAACCGCAAGTGAGAAGAAAGCGATCAACAGGATCCTGGATTATGATGTTCTTGCCGAGAAGTATAATCCGGAACTGTCGGATCCTGTGAAAATTACATTTAGGTTCAGAGATGATGATAATGATCCTAAATTGGATGGATACATGAAAGATTATTTTAAAGCCTGGTTTGCCATGTTCCGTCGTCATCCGGGAGTATATATCCAGGCGACATTGAATAATATCTACAGTTATAATGATCCGTTCCATATGGGAAGAGGACAGCAGGGCGTGTACCGGTTTTACATAGATAAACTGTATCAGAAAAAATCCGGGATCGATGTCAGCTATGTGGGCCCAAAAAAGATCCAGTATCTATTCAGGCTTTATGATGAATTATGGATGCGTGCACCTGGGCTGGGACTTATCTTAAGTGCAGGAACGTATACCTGGCTTACTCTGTTGCTGATGGGGTATCTTCTGGTGAAGAAGCAATGGAAAAAACTCCTGATCTTTGCCATACCGGTGCTGAATATACTGATATGCCTTGTGTCTCCTGTAAATGGGATGATCCGTTATATGTGGCCGGTAATGACTATTATGCCGATGCTGTTCTGGTGGATCCTGCAGCCGGCACCTAAAACATCTTCAAATTAAAAAGTATTCATCATTTCATAAAGACGTCTTTTATCCAGAATGCGGATCGATCCCCGTGAGATCTGGATAGAGCCGTCTTTATTCATTTTTTTAAGGCTGCGGCTGACAGCTTCTCTGGCACTTCCGATGGAGCGGGCGATGGCTTCCTGTGTGAGAGCGAGCTCATCGGAACCGGTATCTGCAGCTTCATCCAGAAGAAAGGCTGCGATTCTCTGAGTCAGGGTCATAAAAAATGTCCGTTCGATTCCTGCGATCACATCTGAGAAATGTTCAGTTGTCCGTTTGTAGATGAAATTTTCCAGATAGATATTGTTTTTCATCAGCCGGGAAAAAGGAACTGCCGGAAGCAGAAGCAGATCACAGTCTGTTTCTGCATCGATCTGTACATCAAATGTAATGGCAGAAAGCATGCAGGAGGCGGAAAGAGTGCAGATGTCACTGTCCCTTAAACGGTACAGGGTAGCCTCTTTTCCCTGAGCAGACAGTAGATAAACACGGAGAACTCCCTTCAGAAGAAAAAGAGTTCCTAGGCACTGGCGCTCTTCAGACTGTATGGCAGCACCTGCCGGGTAATGAAGCTCGCGAATGTTATCAAGAAGAAAATTCCGATCTTCTTCCGTCATATGTTCCCAGAAGGGAAACGCCTGAAAATAATTCAGACAGCTGTTTCGATCCATAAAAAGATTACTCCTTTATAAAAATATATAGTACTCATTTTAACGCTGTTTGGATGGAAATACAACAAAAACGGCATTTTTGCGGCAGGAGGGAAATCCCTGTTTGTTACTGTTCACTCCGTTCTCAGCAACACGCTTCGCGATGCACAGAATTTATGCTGATCGCATAAATTCGCGCGGTATGTCTCGGGTTTTCTGTGACCTTCGCTCACAAAAAACACCTCGCGGAATATTACCAGTGAACAGTAACCCCTGTTTTTCTATTTACATCCGGTGGCGGGAACGTTATAATCATAAAGCGAAAAGGATCAACAGAGAAATAATGAAAACTGCCGGGGAAAGAAATTATCCGACAGAAGTTAGGAGAATATAAAATTTGAAAATCTTACTTGCAGCATGCAATGCAAAATATATCCATTCCAATCTTGCGGTATATAACCTGAAATCCTGTTCCGGAGAATACAGCTCCAGGGTTGTGGTCAAAGAGTATACGATCAATCAGATCAGGGATGACATTTTAAAAGATATTTATCTGGAGCAGCCGGATCTGGTCTGCTTTTCCTGCTATATCTGGAATATTTCCTTTGTCAGGGAGCTGGTGCCGGATCTTAAGAAAATCCTTCCACAGGTGGAGTTTTGGGCAGGAGGCCCGGAGGTATCCTACGATGCGGTGGAATTTCTGAAAAAGAATCCTGCGTTTTTTGGAGTGATGGTGGGAGAAGGAGAGGAAACCTTCCATGAACTGGCAGGTTATTATATAGAAAGAAAACCGGAAACTTTGAGCGGGATCCGCGGAGTAGCTTTTCGTGATGAAAACAAAGGCAGGGATATTGTACACACGGGCTGGCGGGAATTGATGGATTTAAGTAAAGTTCCGTTTGCATACAGCAATCTTACAGAGTTTAAAAACCGCATTATTTATTATGAGAGCAGCAGGGGATGCCCCTTTTCCTGCAGCTACTGCCTTTCTTCCATAGATAAGAAGCTTCGGTTCCGTGATATTGAGCTTGTAAAAAAGGAATTGCAGTTTTTTATTGATAATAAAGTTCCTCAGGTCAAATTTGTGGATCGTACCTTCAACTGCAAGCATGACCATGCCATGGAGATCTGGAGGTATATTACGGAGAATGATAACGGGATCACCAATTTTCATTTTGAGATTTCAGCAGATCTTCTCCGTGCGGAGGAGCTGGCGCTGATGAAAACCATGCGTCCGGGCCTGATCCAGCTGGAGATTGGTGTACAGTCCACCAATCCTCAGACCATCAAAGCCATTCGTAGAACCATGGATTTTGAAAAGCTGAAAGGGATTGTAGAGCAGATCCACAGCTTTGGAAATATCCACCAGCATCTGGATCTGATCGCAGGACTTCCCTATGAGGGATACGACAGCTTCCACAAGTCCTTCTGCGATGTTTACGCACTGCGTCCGGAACAGTTTCAGCTTGGTTTTCTGAAGGTGCTGAAGGGCTCACACATGATGGAAATGACAGGGGAATATCAGATTCTTTACAAGGATCGGGAACCCTATGAGGTACTTTCCACAGCCTGGCTGACCTACGGGGAGATTTTAAGGCTGAAAATGGTGGAAAGTATGGTGGAAGTGTATTATAATAGTGGGCAGTTCAAAAATACCCTTGTATTTCTGGAGAAGTATTTTGACGATCCTTTCCGGATGTATGAGGCACTTGGCAGATTTTATGAGAAAAAAGGATACTCGGAGATCTCTCATTCCAGGATGAGGCGCTATGAGATCCTTATGGAGTTTGCCGGAGAACAGAAAGAGATCCCGTCGGAAGCACTTTCCGATGTAATGCTCCTGGATCTTTATCTTCGAGAGAATTTAAAGAGCAGGCCATCCTTTGCTTCAGACCAGAAGCCGTATGAGCGGCTGATCTGGGATTACCGGAAAGCGAAAAAAATCCCGAAAACCGCCCATATCGAGGTGTTCCGGGATGGAAAGAAGCTTCTTTTTGATTATACAGACAGGGATCCTTTGACCAACAATGCGCAATTAACGGATATTACAGATGAGGTGAATGATAATTATGGGAATGTTTGATCCGAAAAAAAGAAAAGTGATCACAGCGATCATCGCAGTTATTCTGGTACTGGCAATGGTAGTTCCGACTGTGCTTTCGCTTATCCTTTATTAAGGCGGCAGTTATGAAACTTGGAAAAAAAGCACTGGAGGCGCTTCAGGCAGAGATAGACGGACGGCTTATGCCGGGAGACGAGCTGATCGTGGCAGGCCCTGTGGCAGCAGAAGGAACTGCATGGATCACAAAGAATTATTATGACAGGCTGCGGGAGTTTTTTGCAGAACGGTTTCTCGAGGATGCTGTAAAGCTTCCTGAGGTTTACGGAACAGGAACAGAGAATGATAAAATTTGGAAAATGGCGGAAGAATCCGGAGCCAGTGCCCGATATCGGATGGGAGAAGGCGGCTTTCTTGCTGCCCTCTGGAAAATGGCGGAGGCATCCGGAGTAGGTCTTAGTGCAGATCTTCGAAGTGTGCCCATCCGACAGGAAACCATAGAGATCTGTGAGATCCTTGATGTGAATCCGTACAAGCTGCTTTCCGGCGGAAGTATTCTTATGGGAATCCATGGCGGTGATGCGTTTGTGCAGCAGTTGCGGCGAGAGGGGATCATGGCAGCAGTGATCGGGCAGACCGATTCCGGAAATAACAGGCTTCTTTACAGCGGCGGAAATGCCAGATATCTGGAACGCCCGGCAGAAGATGAGACCAAAAAGCTTGGCTTTTTGATCTCATGAGCAAGCAGCGAAGCGGATTGCGAATGCATATTTTGTATATTTAATGCTATGTAGAAAAGAGGAAAAAAATAAATGGGAGTTTTGAATATTGTGCTCCATGAGCCGGAAATTCCGGCAAATACAGGAAATATCGGAAGAACCTGTGTGGCAACAGGAACCAGGCTGCATCTGATCGAACCGCTTGGTTTTCGCCTGAATGAAAAGGCCATCAAGCGTGCAGGTATGGATTATTGGGAACATCTGGATGTGACCAGATATCTAGACTATGAGGATTTTCTCAAAAAGAATCCGGGAGCAAAGATTTATTACGCAACCACCAAGGCACCTCAGACTTATACAGATGTGCAGTATGAGGATGACTGTTTCATTATGTTTGGCAAGGAGAGTGCGGGAATCCCGGAGGATATCCTGGTAAACAATCAGGAAACCTGCGTGCGGATCCCGATGATCGGAGATATCCGTTCCCTGAATTTAAGCAATTCAGTTGCCATTGTGCTTTATGAGGCGCTGCGACAGCATAATTTTACGCATATGAATCTGGAAGGCCATCTGAGAAATTACGACTGGAAATAAGCCTGCAAAGAGTAAATAAAAACCTCTGATCCGGAAATACTGTAGGAGATATTGAGAGATATTTCTTTTACAGCCTTCCGGATCAGAGGTTTTTTGATGTTTTATTTTGCTTTTTCCAGTGTAAAGATAAATTCTGTTCCAACACCTACGGTGCTGATCACATTGATATTCTGCTTATGAGCGTTGATGATCTCTTTTACAATGGCAAGGCCAAGCCCGGTACCCTTGCGGTCTTTTCCACGGGAGGCATCGATCTTATAGAAACGATCCCAGATCCTGGAAAGACTTTCCTTTGGAATTCCGCTTCCATGGTCTTTGACTGAGACAAAAACCTTGCCATGATTGACTGTGGTTTCCAGTGTGATAGAAGAATTGTCGTTGCTGAATTTTACTGCATTGTCCAATAAATTGTACAGTACCTGCTGGATCTGTTCCATATCTGCACGGACAAAAAGCTCTTTTCCCGCAAGGAGGAGCTCCAGACGGATGTTTCGTTCCGAACAGGTTCCCTCAAAGGTGGCGGCTGTGGTACGGATTGTTTCATTGATATCAAAACGCCGCATATGCATCATACGCTTTTTGACATCCAGTTCGTTTAAGGTAAGGAGACTTCGAGTAAGCTTCTCCAGACGGGTGGATTCAAAAGCAATGACTTTCAGATAACGTTCCTGCATTTCCGGTGGGATGGTACCGTCCAGCATGGCTTCCACATAGCCTTTGATGGAGGTCAGAGGTGAGCGGAAATCATGGGACACATTGGAAATGAATTGTCGTTGATACTCTCCGTTTTTGTTCAGCTTGTCTGCCATGTAATTCAGGGAGTGGGAAAGATATCCCATCTCATCTTCAGAATCTACTGGGATCGTGTAGGTAAGATTTCCGTTGGCAAATTCCAGGGCACCCTTTAAGATTTCTTTCAGAGGTTTGTGGACCCTGTAAAAATAGATCAGAAGAAAACTGAAAAAAAGTGCATAGATCACAATAAAGATCAGGATCATAACCTCTACGATATTGCTGCGGCTTTCGTAGAGGTTTTTCATAGGGTAGTGGATCACCAGATAACCAGTCACCAGATCCGTATCTTTTATGGGAACGACTGTGCTTAGCTGTGGGGTTTTTAATGTCCCGTAAAACGTACCGGAGGAATAGCAGGTATCTTCGTAATCTTCCGGTCGGAAGTTCCTGACGGTGATATCACCGGAATCAGAGGACTGCTGGTTTGTGTTTATCAGAACGTTCCCATCTGTATCCATAACCCAGAAATCTGCATTTTGAAAGGCTGCTGCAGAGGAAAGAGCCAGGGTGAGGGATTCGTTTTTGGGGTTTTTTACAGCCTGACGAAGTTCATTTTTGGAAACCAGCTGGCTGGCAGTGCGGTAAAGGGACTCTCCGGTAGAGCGCTCCAGCCTTTTTTCTACCAGGTAGGAGCCACCGGAGGAAAGCAGCAGAAAGCAGATTCCGCCCAGCATAAAGTACAGGATCAGCAGTTTAGTATAAAGATGCTGTTTCATGAATCCTTTACCTCAAATTTGTAACCGATTCCCCAGACTGTGGAAAGAGCCCAGTTTGGGTTATCCTTGATCTTCTCACGTAGACGTTTGATGTGAACGTCTACGGTTCTGGTATCGCCAATGTATTCATAGCCCCAGATGTGATCCAGAAGCTGTTCTCTTGTGAAAACCTGATTGGGAGAAGCTGCCAGGAAATAGAGAAGCTCCAGCTCCTTTGGCGGCATATCGATCTGGTGTCCCATATAAGTTACAGAATAGTTGGTCAGGTTGATCACCAGATCCGGATAGGAAACACATTTTTCCTTTGGCGCGGCAGACGGAGATTTTACATGAAATCTGCGCAGTACCGCACGGACACGTGCCACCAGCTCTTTGGAGTCAAAAGGCTTGATGATGTAATCATCTGCTCCAAGTTCCAGTCCCAGGACTTTGTCAAAGGTTTCTCCCTTGGCGGAAAGCATAATGATCGGTATATCGGAGGTGTGACGGATCTCACGGCATACCTGGTATCCGTCAATGCCCGGAAGCATGAGATCCAGAAGGATCAGATCCGGATGAAAAATATGGAACTGCTTCAGGGCTTCCTCGCCGTCATTTACGATCTTAGTCTCAAAGCATTCTTTTGTGAGATAGAGAGCAACCAGCTCTGCAATGTTGTTGTCATCGTCAACAATGAGGATTTTCTGTTTTGTAGCCATGGCTTCAGCTCCTTTTTATTTCTTGAATTCTACAATGGTCACGCCGGCATCGCCTTCTCCGAATTCGCCGAGACGGAAGGAAGCTACGTGCTTTTGACGCTTCAGGTAATTGTGGACACCTTTGCGGAGGGCACCGGTACCTTTTCCGTGAACGATACGGACGGATTTCATGTGTGCGATATAGGCGTCATCCAGATATTTATCCAGCTCTGCAACTGCCTCATCTACGGTTTTTCCCAGAAGATTGATCTCTGTGGAAATGCTGGCTGCCTTGGACATACGGATCTTTCCGGCGCCGGTACGCTGCATGGACGGAGTGGTGATCACCGGCTCGTCCACAAGCTCCAGATCGGAGATATGAACCTTGGAACGGATGATACCCATCTGCACAAAGAGATATCCTCTGGAATCCGGATGACTGGAAACTGTTCCTTTCAGATTCAGGCTGAGCACCTTTACGGTATCGCCAAGAGAAAGATCGGATGGCTTCAGCTGTTTCTTTGGCTTTTGCTTCTGCTGTCTGGAAGACATTCCATTTTCGGCTTTTGACATACGTTTTTTCAGGTTCTGGCGTTCTTTTTCCACGGAAGCGGTATCTATGTGATCCTTCTGGAATTTATGGAAAAGCTTCATGGTCTGATCTGCGTATTCCTTGGTATCGCGGAGAATCGCATGTGCCTGTTCATTGGCTTCTCTGAGAATCCGCTCTTTACGTTCATCCAGTTTTTCTTCTTTTTCCTGAAGGGATTTTTTCAGCTCTTCTACCTGCTCTTTGTAACGGGCAATTTCAGCACGCTCGTTTTCGATGGTGACACGGCTCTGCTCCAGGGATGTCAGAACATCTTCAAAAGATTCATCCTGCTCGCTGATCTGTTCCTTTGCTTTGTCGATGATGAAATCCGGAAGCCCCAGCTTGGAAGAAATGGCAAATGCGTTACTTTTTCCCGGAACACCGATCAGAAGGCGGTAGGTCGGACGTAAGGTTTCCACATCGAATTCACAGCAGGCATTTTCCACACCTGGAGTGGAGAGGGCATAGATCTTCAGTTCGCTGTAATGGGTGGTTGCCATGGTACGGATACCCTGCTCGTGAAGATGTGACAGGATCGCAATGGCAAGAGCGGCACCCTCTGTAGGGTCCGTACCTGCACCAAGCTCATCGAAGAGGACCAGGGAATCCTGATCTGCGGATTTCAGGAAGGAAACCACGTTTGTCATATGAGAGGAGAAGGTACTTAAGGACTGTTCAATGCTCTGCTCATCTCCGATATCAGCATAAACCTCGCGGAAAAGTGCAAGTTCGGAACGATCCAGCGCCGGGATATGGAGACCCGACTGTCCCATCATGGTAAGAAGACCTACGGTTTTCAGAGAAACAGTTTTACCACCGGTGTTTGGTCCGGTGACAACCAGGAGGTCAAAATCATCCCCGAGACGGATGTCAATAGGAACGGCTTTTTTCTTATCGATCAGTGGATGACGGGCCTGGCGAAGCCGGATCCGGCCTTCTGTGTTGAAAACAGGTTCACTGGCGTTCATGTCCATGGCAAGTGCGGCACGGGCAAAAATAAAGTCCAGCTGTACCATGATGGAAAGATCTGCGTGAATAGCCTCCAGCTCAGCAGCTACCTGCTGGCTTAAGGATGCAAGGATCACTTCGATCTCTTTCTGCTCTTTCAGCTCCAGCTCGCGGATGTCGTTGTTCAGCTTGACAACAGCCATGGGCTCAATGAAAAGAGTGGAACCTGTGGCGGACTGGTCGTGGATCATACCGGGAACCTGGCCTTTATATTCAGCTTTTACCGGGATACAGTAGCGACCGTCGCGCATGGTGATAACGGAATCCTGAAGATAATTCCTGGCACTTCCTGCAACCAGAGAAGAAAGCTGGGTGTGTATCCGGTCGTTGGTGGCTTTGATGCTGCGGCGGATCTGGCGAAGCGTGCTGCTGGCATCGTCACTGATCTCATCCTCGGAAAGGATACAGCGGCGGATCTCTGTGCTGAGTGGTGTCAGAGGTTCCAGTGCCGCAAACATTCCGTCAAGGGAATCGGTCATTCCGTCATCACGGTCACTTCTGGAATAGGCCTTTACACGACCGGTATTCTCAAGAAGACTGCAGACAGAAAGCAGCTCCGGTGCATTCAGGGCGCTGCCAACAGTAAGACGTTTTAATGTGCCGCGGATGTCCTTGACGCTGCCGAAGGAAATGCCGCCTTTTTTGAACAGGCGTGCAAGGGCATCGTGTGTCTGCAGCTGCATGGCCCGGATCTCTTCAATGTCTGTGGAAGGGGTAAGCTTCCGACAGAGATCCTTTCCCATGGGGGAGGATGCCTTGTCTGTGAGCAGATCTATGATTTTATAGTATTCAAGTGCTTTGTATGCTTTTTTGTTCATTGTTGCTATAGTTACTCCTTTTTGTTACTTCTGTTACTTCTGTGCTTTTCTGCGTAACACAGGATATGCAAAAAAACACTTCGTTTCCTATTTTACATGATTTCCATAGCAAAGGAAAGTAAAATGTGTTATGATACTGAATAAAGCCCGGAAGTAAGTGGAAACTGTGCAAAAATGCCAGAAAGCCCGGACCGGGATGCGGCCAAAGATCATAAAGAAAGTCTGGCTATGAATGCAAAGTGTGAAGCGGATGTGTTCGTGAGTATGTCTGCTTTGAAAGTAAAAAGAACAGAAAGGCAAGAATTTTATGCGTTTTTTAAATGAATTACATGAGGGAGACAGAGTAAACGGGATCTATCTCTGCAAACAGAAACAGGCAGCTACAACGAAGAATGGCAAGCCCTATGAGAATCTGATCCTTCAGGATAAAACAGGTGTGATCGATGGTAAGATCTGGGATCCCAATTCTCTGGGAATTGATGAGTTTGATACTCTTGATTACATTGAGATCATGGGAGATGTGACAAGCTTTGCAGGCGCCATGCAGCTGAATATCAAGAGAGCACGCAAGGCAGGAGAAGGGGAGTATGATCCGGCAGATTATCTTCCTACCAGTGAGAACAGTGTGGATGATATGCAGAGCCAGCTACGAGAGCTTATCAACAGTGTGAAGAATCCCTATCTTTCCCAGCTTCTGAAGAAGCTCTTTGTGGAAGATCAGGAATTTATGAAGATATTTGAGGGACATTCTGCAGCGAAGACCGTACATCATGGCTTTATCGGCGGGCTGATGGAGCACACTCTTGGAGTGACCCGTCTCTGCGATTATATGGCGAATGCATATCCACTATTGAACCGAGATCTTCTGATCACAACCGCACTTCTTCATGATGTGGGCAAAACGAAGGAGCTTTCTGCTTTTCCGATGAATGATTATACAGATGAGGGACAGCTTCTTGGACATATTGTGATCGGGGCACAGATGGTACATGATCTTGCAAAAGAGATCCCGGATTTTCCGGAGAAGCTTGAAAATCAGGTGATCCATTGTATTCTTGCACATCATGGTGAGCTGGAGTACGGTTCTCCCAAGAAACCGGCACTTGCGGAGGCAGTTGCCCTGAATCTGGCAGACAATACAGATGCAAGGATGGAGACACTGACAGAAATTTTCCACGCAGACAAAGGCAAAAAAGAATGGCTTGGTTTCAACCGGCTTTTTGAGTCCAATTTAAGAAGAACAGGAGATATTTAATACATGGAATTCCGTAAAAACGATATACTCACTTTAGATATAGAGGATTGCGGAGTTGACGGTGAAGGTATCGGGAAAGCCGATGGCTTCACCGTTTTTGTGAAAGACGCCGTGATCGGAGACCGGATCAAAGCCAAGATCATCAAGGCAAAAAAGAACTATGGCTATGGCCGTCTGATGGAGGTGATCACACCGTCTCCATACCGTGTGAAACCTGCCTGCTCTATTGCCCGCCAGTGCGGAGGATGCCAGCTTCAGGCATTATCCTACGAGCAGCAGCTGAAATTCAAGGAGAAAAAAGTCCGTGGCCATCTGGAGCGGATCGGCGGTTTTAAGGATTTCCCGATGGAGACGATCATGGGAATGGACGAGCCTTACCATTACCGCAACAAGGCACAGTTCCCGGTAGGAAAAAATAAAGACGGAAAGATCATCACCGGTTTTTATGCAGGAAGGACCCACTCCATCATTGATAACCGAGAATGTATTCTGGGAGTGAAACAGAATAAAGAGGTTTTGGACCGTGTGATCGGACACATGGAAAAATATCATGTACAGCCCTACGATGAGGCCACGGGAAAAGGTCTTGTACGTCATATTATGATTCGTTACGGCTTCCATACAGATGAGATGATGGTCTGTCTGATCTTAAACGGAGATAAGATCCCTGCAGAAAAGGCTCTTGTGGAATCACTCTGTGAAATTCCGGAAATGACCAGCATTACCATCAATGTTAATAAAAAACGGAACAATGTGATCCTGGGTGATCAGCTTCGCCTCCTTTGGGGACAGTCCTATATAACGGACAGCATCGGAGATATTTCCTATCAGATCTCTCCCCTGTCCTTTTTCCAGGTCAATCCCATCCAGACCGAAAAACTGTATGGAAAGGCTCTGGAGTACGCCGGCCTTACGGGAAATGAAACTGTCTGGGATCTGTACTGCGGAATCGGAACTATCTCCCTGTTCCTGGCCCAGAAAGCAAAATTCGTCCGCGGCGTGGAGATCGTACCACAGGCCATTGACAATGCAAGAGAGAATGCGAAGCTCAATGGCATTGAGAATGTAGAGTTTTTTGTCGGAAAAGCAGAGGAAGTGCTGCCGAGAGAGTATGAGAAGAATGGCGTTTATGCAGACGTTATCGTGGTAGACCCGCCACGGAAGGGCTGTGATGAGGTACTTCTGAATACGATCCTTAAAATGAAGCCGGAGAGGGTTGTGTATGTGAGCTGTGACAGTGCGACACTGGCGAGGGATCTGAAGGTGCTGTGTGCGGAGGATTATGAACTGGTGCGGGTTTCTACTACTGATATGTTTCCGCAGGGAGTCCACGTTGAGACGGTCTGTTTGCTGTCAAGAAAAGATAAATAAAGGCTAAAAAGTGGCGTATTTCCGGGCTTTTTGTAAGGTTAGTATCATCGTAAGAAGCCTTGCGGAAAGCTCGGTTTTCTTGTATGGAAACATATCTACTTTTCGGTCTGACTGGAGAGAAATTGAGTAACCGGAGAATAGCGGTAGGGTTTAGGCTGTGGATTAGATGTCAGAGGTTGTGGCACCGGGATTGTTGCCAGAGCCGACCGCAGTTTAAGCCACTCGATACTAAGAGGCAGACTTGGCAGTGGAATAGATGATATGGAAGGAGGAAGATACCGTTGGGGAGAGCAAAGAAAAAAAGAGTAGCAAAAAGAAGAAAGCGTATGTTTAACAGAAACTCTATAAGAGCAAAAATGGGGAAACCTGTATTTTTCACTTTGACTCACTGCAATAAAAAGATGAGTGGTATATCGAATAAATACAATTATAAAGCGAATATGCATAAGCTTTGCTTTGTAAGTGCACGTTTTTATAATGTAAAGTATCAGGCCTCTATTATGACTGATTGTAATTATCGAGATGCAAATATCATTGGAGTGGATTATTTCAATTGCAACATGCGTGAAACATCATTTAAAAATGCACGATTAAAGAATGTAGTATTTTTTAATTGTAATCTCAAAGGCGTGGATTTTGCAGGAACTCAATTTGATGATGTTACATTTATTAGTACAAATCTGCAGGAGCCAAAAAACCTTAATCTTGATAATCCGGGAATCAGAATTTTACGTACTTATAGGACGATTAATCTTGATAGATTAGTTGAGGACAGATTATTAGTATTGGCGAAGAATAAGTCGATATTTAATGCTAAGGTACTTCATGTGAATAAGAATAAATTAAATCAATGGACGATTGGCTTAATTTATGACAAGTATGGTATCGATGGAATAGACACACTTAGTCGGATTCTATGCAAGAAAGAAAAGTGGAATAATATGTACACTGTCTTTTCGTATATGTTGCTAATTGAAAATTGGAATAAAAAATGATATAATAATTAAGTCCTGCTCCGGAACCAGTGATGGTGTATGCTAACTTGTATAAATGAGGACACATAACATTAGCAAGTATTCGAGGAGGGATGTCTATGATTAGTAATATCTTAACGGTTTTATCTTTTGTTGTATTATTGTTGAGCTCTATAATTGATTGTAACTTCCTATCCCGATTACTCGGGGTTTCGAGCAAATAATAAGTATTTTCACCCTCTTAGGCAGTTTTGTCTCGGAGGGATTTTTTTTACAAATAATTCACAAAAAAGTATTGCTTTGCCATCAGGGCAATGTTTTATAATGGATTGTGTCAGGAGGTGGTGTAGTGGGATACAAAGTTAAATGGGTAGAAGACCATCTTGGAATTTCGCGTAAGGCATTACGTAACTATGAAAGACTTGGTTTAATGCCACCAAATAAAGGTGGAAAATATCGAGATTATTCGGATGAAGATATTGACCGTATATGGAGTATAAAACTTCTTCAAGGTGTAGGGTACTCGTTAGCAGAAATTCGCGAGCTCATGGATAATCCAGAAGCAGATTTTTATAAATCAATCTCAGAGAAAGTTGTTGAGCTTGAAAGAAAACGAGATGACATTACAAATTTCATAGAATTTGCGAAAACCATCAAGCTTACAGGTCGAGTTCCAACCACTAAAGAAGTGGGTAGCATTAGGTATTCCGAGTTCATGGAGTATTCAAGGGAAAATTGGAACTTTTATATTGAACCAAAAGCGGCTTCCTATTTAGATGCAATGGAATTAACACAGAATGCTAATGAACAGGAACTTTCTGAAATTGATATTGACAGATTAGAGTCTCTTGCAAATTTGATGAGGGATTATAAGGAAATGCAATACACATATACGATAAATGCCTACTATCAAATATTATCAAGAATGAAGTCACTTGACTTTAACAGTGAAGCAGTACAGACTGTGGTTGAACAGTTGTTCTGTTTTCTTTCAGAGTGTGATACAGCTAAGGAAATTGGAGAAAAATACACACCTGTTTTCTTTTCAAAATTTACAGCACCATTTTTCTTAGAGGGAAGTGATATTGGAGAAATAAACATTGCTACATATGGAAGAGAAGGGGCTGAATTTATTGCAAGGGCTATAGCTTTCTTTGGAGGCTTTGATTCTCTAGATGATTTATACGAACTGTAAGGAATGGAGGAAAAGAAATGCTTGTTTTAGGAATTAACAAAATTTTGAATTGGTGTCAAATTATTTCCGGAGGCAGAACATATACTTGTCCGACGAAGCTGATTGACGGAAAGTTGGTTTTTCATTTCAAGAAAGAATGGCATAGTGTGGCAGAGTTTGTTTCTGACCATGCGGAGGAACTTGTTTCAGAAGGCGGTAAGATTTTCTCTCGCCCATTCAAAAAGTAGGAGGTAATTGTTATGAGATGTGCAAATTGTGGAAATGAAGATGAGAATACTCTATGGGACGAGGGAGGTACAATTTATTGTTCTCGCTGTACTCATAGAACGAGAACCTCTGATGGAGAAGAGGACTTGGTTGAATGCCCTCATTGTCATGAGATGAGAGATAGCAAGGCATATTATTGCAGACATTGTAATATGCCGTTCTAACAGAGGAAGGTGAAAAAATGACCAGAGATGAACTTAAAGAACAGATTGATGAGTTGATGAGAGAGTATGCTGATGAAGAAATTGATGGTGCTACATACTCACAAAGAATGAAGGAGTTAACCACAACAGCTCAGAATGAAAACGATGATTGATAGAAGGGAGAAAGTGTATTATGACAAAAAGTGAAGCAGAAATTTTTATTGATGAAATGGAATCAATAGGTGATGTTTGGACAGTGGAGCAGGTTATGGATGTGTATGGGAATGTCACATTAGAAATGGCTTTAAAAGATCGTAAGGCATCAGTGGGAACATTTATGAATATTATAAGTGCTGTAATTCAGAAATAACTCTTGATGTTATTATTTCTGTTGGCTATCGTGTAAAATCAAAACGAGGAATACAGTTCAGAATCTGGGTAACCGGGATTCTAAAAGAATACATGAGAAAAGGTTTTGTCTTAGATGACGATCGTTTGAAAAATCTGGGTGGTGGTGGATATTTCAAGGAATTATTGGAGAGAATCCGTGATATTCGTGATATTCGTGCATCCGAGAAAGTGTTTTATCGTCAGATACTGGAAAGTTATGCAACGAGCATAGATTATGATCCGAAAGCGGAAATATCCATTGTATTTTTCAAAATGTAGTTGCCAAGAATTATGGAGCGATCTGCTTGATCAGTATGCCAAATATCATAAAACACTGCACTTTGATCAAATCAATTAAGTCCCCTGAAACATACCATGTTCCTTATACAGAAGTCGTAAGCTGTAAATTCCAAAACGATGCAAATTTGGGTGGGCACTGCAATGTTTTCTGACATATGCAGGATAGTAGATTGACTGGGAGAAAAAGAAAATTGCTTAACAGCTTTTCAGATCAGGTGATGCTGCATAAATCCTCAAATACTCCTTGCAATAAAAAAATACAGCAATTATAATATAAATACAAAAGCCGGATGCGGAGGCTGACTTCTGAAAACAAAGAAAGGAAGTATAAAATGGCGAAAATTTTAATCAGTCCATCCAAATATTTACAGGGTGCGGGAGAAATGAAGAATCTTGGAACTTATGCTGCAAAGAGCGGAAAAAAAGCGTTGGTTCTGATCAGTAAAGGCGGATATAAAAGAATCGGTAAAACGATCGAAGAGAGCTTTGCTGAGAGTACCTGTGAGGTGGTTTTTGATTATTTTAACGGAGAATGCTGTAACAGTGAGATTGATCGTCTGATAAAGATCGTAAAAGATGAGCAGTGTGATCTTACCATTGGTATTGGTGGAGGAAAGATCTTTGATACAGCGAAGGCAGTTGCATACTATGCGGGAACACCGGTATTTATCTGTCCGACGATCGCATCTACAGATGCCCCTTGCAGTGCTTTGTCTGTTATTTATACAGAAGAAGGAGTTTTTGAAAAATATCTGTTTCTTCCGGCGAATCCGAATCTTGTTCTGATGGATACAGATATCATCACCAAATCGCCGGTTCGTCTTACTGTGGCTGGTATGGGAGATGCACTGGCAACATATTTTGAGGCAAGGGCATGCAAGAGAAGCGGAGCAACTTCCTGTGCAGGAGGTAAGACAACAGAGGCTGCCATGGCACTGGCTGAACTTTGCTTTAATACCTTGATGGATGAGGGCGTAAAAGCTAAGATAGCTCTGGAAGCAGGCGTATGCACACCGGCAGTTGAGAAAGTGATTGAGGCTAATACACTTCTTTCTGGAATTGGTTTTGAAAGTGCAGGACTTGCAGGTGCACATGCGATCCATAACGGATTTACTGTACTGGAAGAATGCCATCATATGTATCATGGAGAAAAAGTTGCATTCGGAACCATCACACAGCTGGTACTGGAGAATATTCCCCAGGAAGATCTGGAAGAGATCATCTTATGGTGCATTGAAGTAGGACTTCCTGTTACTCTGGCAGAGCTTGGAGCTGGGAAGGTAACGGATGAGCAGCTTATGGAAGTTGCCACAACTGCATGTGCGGAGAATGATACACTTCACAACATGCCATTTGAAGTTACACCGGAAACTGTATTTGCAGCAATCAAAGCGGCAGATGCATATGGAAGATATTACCTGGATGAGGAATAAACAGATAAAAAGTAAATAGCTGATATAAAAATTGCAATCTGCAGAAACAAGAGTTATCAAGTATTGTTATCCTGCAGGTTGCTTTTTTTTATGTATGGCTGTAATATAACAGAAAGATCAGTAAATATTGGAACAGAAAACATACGGAGGAATATTTGTGGCAAAAAAACGAAAACCCAAAATGGAGCTTCGATATTATAAGATGCCGGAGGGGAGCCCCATCCTTGCATTGCTTGGACAGAAGTGGGTTCAGAATTATGGGAACGATATCGATTATCTCCATTTTCATAATTATCTGGAAATCGGATTCTGCTATGAAGGACAGGGATTTATGATACTTGGAGAGGATAAGGTACAGTTTCATGACCGGGATTTTACGGTGATCCCATCCAATTATCCACATACCACAAACAGTGATATTGGAACTATCAGCCGCTGGGAGTATCTTTTTATTGATGTAGAAGGATTCCTGGATAAATTTATTAATAATTCGGTAAAAAAAGAAAAAATCGTTCAGCGGATCAACTCCAGATCACTTTTTCTGAATGAAAAAGAAAACCGATCCATGGCAGGTAAGATCCTTAAGATCCTGGATATCATGCGGGATGGAGAGGAATTTTATCTGGAAGAAGCTAAGGGAGTTTTGGCATCGCTTCTTGTGGAAATCGCAAGGATAAACCGGGATTCAGGCGAAGAACGTTACAGCGAAGGCAGAGGAAAAGTCATGGATATGATATCCAGGTTCCAGGATTATATTTCTGATCATTACATGGAGGATCTTCGTATTGACGAACTGGCAGAATACTGTCATATCAGTGAAACTCATTTGCGCCGGATATTTACGACTTACATGAAGATGAGCCCGCTGGAATACATCAATACGATCCGTATCCAGGCGGCCTGTGATTATCTGAAAAAAACAGATCAGCCAATTGCAGATATAGCACATAAGTGTGGCTTTACCACCAATTCCACATTTAATCGGAATTTTCGTCAGGTTACGGGAATGACACCGCTGGAGTGGAGAAAACGTCCGGAGAACTATGAACAGCAGCTTCTTAAGTTTGACATCCATTCAGAGGAAGGCTGGTAAAACAACAAAACCAGATCTGTGGATCTGTCACGACAGAATAGAAATATCAGACTGTATGCGGATCAGGCAGATAGAAAGAGGTAAGAAATGTACGATTACAGGATTGTGGAGCAGGTCTCCAGAAAAAAGAAACATATGTCAGGAGCTCTCAGAAAAGTAATGGTGATCTTTGCGGCAATTTTTGTACTGATGGGTATCACGATCTCTCAGGCATTCATGCTTCCGGGATTTCTTCTGGCGCTGCTTTACTTTGCTTATGACATATTCAGCCAGAGAGACTATGAATATACCATGGAAAACGGACAACTGACCATAGATGTGATCTATGGTAAAAAATATCGTAAAACAGCTCACGTGCTGAAGCTTGAGGAGATGGAAGTGACAGCACCTCACTATCATGAAAAAGTGGCAAAATATAAAAAGAATACCGGAACGGAGAAACTGAAAAAATACGATTATACCTCTTATGAAGATGATGTGCCTTACTATACCATGATCATTCAGGAAGATGGACGTAAAATAAAACTTCTTCTGGATCTGACAGAGGAAATGCTGCATACGATGAAAACGCAGTTTCCTGAAAGGGTTTATTTTGCATAATATGCAGAAATGTTTGTGAAATATGTATGAAAAACAACATAAAATTTTATGAAATAGAAACAAAAACCTTCTTTTTTGACAAAAAATGTTCGCACAATGTCAAAAAAGAAGGTTTTTTTGGGGCATCCTGACGAATGTAAAAAGAAAAAATCCTCAAAGTGCATATTTTTTGTAAAAATATAGCGTGACAATAGTGCACAATCAATAAAATGGTTGAAATTGCACATTATATGAACAATTCTGCAAACTATAGAGGAAATACGTATGCTATAATCCATTCATAAGCAAACGGGAAATGCTTAATAAAGGAGGAAAAGTAAATGAAGAAAAAATTACTCGCAGTATTAATGACAGGTATCATGGCAATGTCTTTTGCTGCAACTACTACAGCAGTATATGCAAAAGGTGATGACGATAACACCCTGACTGTATGGGCATGGGATCAGAACTTCAACATCAAGGCTATGAATATTGCAGGTGAGCAGTATGCAAAGGATCACGAAGGATTCAAGGTTGATGTAGTTGAGACATCTTCTGATGACTGCCAGACCAAACTTACAACAGCAGCAAACGCCGGAGATTACAGCACACTTCCGGACATCGTTCTGATGCAGGACAACAGCTATCAGAAGTATCTGAAGAGTTATCCGGATGCTTTCACAGATCTGAAGGATATGGATATCAACTGGGATGATTTCGGAAAACTGAAACAGTCCTACTCCATGGTAGATGACACACATTACGGAGTTCCGTTTGATAACGGTGCAACAATTGCCTGCTATCGTACAGATATCCTGGAAGAAGCAGGATATACCATTGATGATCTTACAGATATCACATGGAGCAAATTCATGGAGATCGGAAAAGACGTTCACGAAAAAACAGGTAAATATCTCCTTACAAGTGAAGCAACAGGTGGCGATACTCTGATGATGATGATCCAGTCCTGTGGAGCAAACTTCGTAAATGATGACGGAGAGGCTTATATCGTTGGCAACGATGTAGCAGAGAAATGCGTAGATCTTTATGTGGATCTTGTAAAGAACAATGTTGTTAAATTAGTAAATAACTGGGATGAGTACATCTCCACAATCACAGGCGGAGAGGCTGCCGGTATCGTTAACGGTAACTGGATCACAGCTACACTGATGGGAACAGAGGATCAGAAGGGTCTGTGGCAGATCACAACAATGCCGAAAGTTGACGGCGTTGATACAGCTACAAACTATGCAAACAATGGCGGATCTTCCTGGTACATTACATCTAACTGCAAGAATGTAGAGCTTGCTGAGGACTTCCTTGCAAGTACATTTGGTTCCAGCACAGACTTCTATGATGCAATCCTTCCGGAAACAGGTGCAATTTCCTGCTACCTGCCGGCTGGTGAGTCTGAGGTTTACAATGAGCCAAGCGAGTTCTTCAATAACCAGCCGATCTTCTCAACAATTGTAGAGTACTCTTCACACATTCCGGAATTTACAAAAACTCCGTACCACTATGAGGCAAGAGAGTGCATCAACACAGCTGTTGTTAATATTGTAAACGGCGCAGATAAAGAATCTGCACTTCAGGAAGCACAGGATACACTGGCATTCAAGATGACAGAGTAAAACTGAAATATTAATGAAATACAGAGCAGGGGACTGCATGCAGTCCCTTGTCTTATGTAAAGGTTTAGATGTTTGAAAGGAGGAGTTCCTGTGAATTCCAAAAAAAGTGGCATGTCTCTGGTAGCGAAACAAAGAGCGGCCGGCTGGATCTTTCTGGCACCGGCAACCATTATGATCGCTGTCATGAGTTTTTATCCGATGATCCGCGCATTTATCATTTCTTTACAGACAGGTGCCGGAGCAAACATGAGGTTTGCGGATCCGATCTTCAGTAACTATAAACGTATTATGGTGGATAAGGTATTCCAGCAGTCCATTGTCAATACATTTCTGTATCTTATTATCCAGGTGCCGATCATGCTGGTCCTTGCGATCCTGCTCGCACAGCTTCTGAATAACAAAGATCTGAAATTCAAAGGATTTTTCCGTACATGCGTATTCCTTCCATGTGCGACATCTCTTGTATCTTATTCCCTGATCTTCCGTTCCATGTTTGCAACAGATGGCCTGATCAACAGTATCCTGATCAAACTTGGAATTTTAACAACCGGTTATAACTTCCTTGGAAACTCCACAAGTGCAAAGATTGTTATTATCATCGCGCTGATCTGGAGATGGACTGGATATAACATGGTATTTTATCTTGCGGGACTTCAGAATATCGAATATTCCGTATATGAGGCAGCAAAGATCGATGGAGCCAATGGCTGGAAGACTTTCTGGAAGATTACAGTACCGCTTCTGAAACCGACGATCATCATGACATTCATCATGTCTATTAATGGTACACTGCAGTTGTTCGATGAGTCTGTCAACCTGACAAAAGGTGGCCCGGCTAACTCAACCATCACAATGTCTCACTATGTTTACAATACATGTTTTATTAATGTGCCAAACTTCGGATATGCTGCAGCAATGTCATTTATCATATTTATCATGGTAGCGATCCTGGCCTTTATCAATTTGAAAGTAGGTGATACACGTGACTGAGAAAAAGAATAAATCCGCAATTCAGAGAAGATTGATCCCTACATATATTTTTCTGATCATCGTATCATTTATCTCTGTATTTCCACTGTATTGGATGATCTCTGCGGCAACCAATACATCCACAGATGTATCCAGAGGCCGTATCCTTCCGGGTACATATTTTATGCAGAACTTTAAAAACCTGACTGCACAGCAGCCGCTGTGGAGAGCTCTTGGAAACTCTCTGTTTTATGCAGTTCTTACTACAGTGATCTGCCTTCTGATCTGTTCTATCGCAGGTTATGGCTTTGAGGTATATCATGACAGATGGAAAGACAGACTGTTTTCCACCCTGCTTCTTGCAATGATGGTTCCGCAGGTTGCAACGATGGTTCCTTTATTTAAGATGTTTTCAAAAGCCGGACTCTTAAATACAGCGGTAGGTTTTATCCTTCCGATCATTTCCACACCATTTATGATCATGATGTTCCGTCAGAATGCCAGAGCATTTCCTATCGATATCATTGAGGCAGCACGGATTGACGGATTAAGCGAGGTAAGGATCTTTTTCCAGATGTTTATCCCGACTATGAAATCTACTTATGCGGCGGCAGCAGTTATCACATTTATGAATGCATGGAATTCCTATCTGTGGCCGAAGGTAATCATGACAGATAATAAGGCGATGACCATGCCGATGTTGATCGCCAATCTGATCACAGGATATGTAACGGATTACGGCATGCTGATGTGCGGCGTATTATTCTGTTCCATTCCGACCATGATCGTATTCTTCGTATTACAGAAACAGTTCGCAGAGGGTATTACCGGAGCTGTAAAATAATTTTAAAACAAAAAGGATGCTGCCGAAATCTGTAGGTATATTGTATAATATGCTTTAACTGGATCACGCAGCATTCTTTTTATACCAGATCAACTGTGGATCAGTTGTCTGGTATAAATTTTCTCAGAGAAGAGGATGCTTTTGTCCGCTTGATGTGAATCAAATCATAAGGAGATAAAAAATGGCAGAGCAGATTAGATACAGCCATTATCTGCACGGTGGCGATTACAACCCTGAGCAGTGGCTGGACAGACCGGATATTCTGAAAAAAGATATCGAATATTTCAAAAAAGCCCATATCAATACCGTTTCCATGGGAATGTTTTCCTGGGCAGTGCTGGAGCCAGAAGAGGGAAGATATAACTTTGACTGGCTGGAAGAAGTGATCGATAATCTGTATAAAGAAGGAATTTATACGATACTTTCCACACCATCCGGAGCAAGACCGAAATGGATGGCAGATAAATATGAAGAAGTTCTTCGCATGGATCCGGATCGCACGAGAAGATTTTTCGGTGGAAGACATAATCACTGTTATACTTCTCCAGTATACAGGGAAAAAGTCTACAATATTAATAAGAAGCTTTCTGAACGTTTCGGAAAACATCCCGCAGTGCTTTTGTGGCATATTTCCAATGAATATGGCGGAGAATGCCACTGTCCTCTGTGCCGGGAAAAATTCCGGGAATGGCTGAAAGAAAAATACGGGACCATCGAAAATTTAAATTCCAGCTGGTGCACAACATTTTGGAGCCATACCTATAACAGCTTTGATCAGATCGAAAGTCCTTCGCCAAAGGGGGAAAATGCTCTTCATGCACTTACCTTGGACTGGAAACGTTTTGTTACAGACAGGACTGTGGATTTTATGAAGCATGAGATTTCTGCGATCCGTGCAGGTGGTTCCGAGCTTCCGGCAACTGCCAATCTGATGTATGACTACAACGGACTGGACTATAAAAAATTTAAGGATGTTATGGATATTGCATCCTGGGATAATTATCCAAGCTGGCATAAAAAAGACAATTATACCACAGCGTTGGACGGAGCCATGCAGCATGATCTTATGCGAAGCATCAAGAAAGCACCGTTTCTTCTGATGGAATCCTGTCCCTCTGCGACCAACTGGAAACCTATCAACAAGCTGAAAAAACCAGGAATACATCTGGCTGCCTCTCTGCAGGCAGTTGCTCATGGTTCAGACAGTGTTCTGTATTTCCAGCTTCGTCAGAGCCAGGGAGCCTCTGAGAAATTCCATGGTGCGGTGATCGATCACTACGGTGGGGATGATACTCGTATTTTCCGCGAAGTGACAGAGGTAGGAGAAGCGTTGGAGCAGATCCGGGAAACTGCTGGAAGCGTGACGAAGTCTCCGGTGGCTGTTCTCTATGACCGGGAAAATGACTGGGCGCTGAAGGATGCGCAGGGACCTCGAAACGAGGATATGCATTATCAGGAAAATGTACTGAAACAGTATCGTGCTCTCCGAAGAAAAGGCTATAATACAGATATCATCAATATGGAACATGATCTGTCCCGGTACCGTTTGGTAACGGCACCGATGGCCTACATGTTTTATCATGGATATGCCGAAAAGCTTCGCGCTTTTGCAAAAAACGGTGGTACTCTGGTAATTTCCTACTGGTCCGGACTTGTAGATGAAACAGATAAATGCTATCTGGAGGGAACCCCTCACGGACTGATGGAAGCAGCTGGTATCCGTACGGAAGAAATCGATGCACTTTATGACTGGGAAGAAAACGTAGGTATCCCGGAAACAGGAAATCATCTCAGAATTACAGAAAGCTATACCTGCAAAAATCTCTGTGAGCTTGCAAAGGTTTCCGATGCGGAAGTACTGCTGCGTTATGGAAGGGATTTCTATCAGGGGTATCCGGTACTGACTCACAAGAAATACGGAAAGGGCCATGTTTATTATGTGGCGGCAGATATGGAAGCAGCCTTTTATGAGGATTTTCTGGGAAGGGCAGCAGAGGAAGCAGGCGTGAAGATGCCGCTTACATTTATACCGGAAGGTATTTCTGTGACAACCAGAGAAAATGAGGATACGGAATATCTGTTTATCCAGAATTTCGGAGAAAAGACAGAAACGGTTTCTGTCCCGGGGGATTACGAAGTTCTCTACGGATCAACGGATGAAAATATGGCTCCGCTTGCCACCAGGATCTTAAAGCGGAAAAAATAATCATAGTAAAAAAATCACAGCAAAAAGTATAAAGCATATTTGGTTTCGGACGGTATGCTTTTTACTGCTGTCTGGGAAAGAGAAGGTAAAATGGCAGGTACACCAAAAGAAAAGATAAAAAGAATAGCGGATCAGTTTGCATTTACCGGAGAACTGGTTTCCTGCGGCCCCTGCGGAAGCGGGCATATCAACGAAACCTATATGCTTAGATATCGGATCGGAGAGATGGGGTCCATTAAGGTGATCCTTCAGAAGATCAATCGGGAGATCTTTCAGAAACCGGAAGAACTGATGGAGAACATTGCCGGAGTCACCAGGCATCTGAAAAAGAAAGTTCTTCAGAAGGGGGGAGATCCGGAACGGGAGGTTCTGAACCTGATTCCGACAAAGGACGGGAAGGCATTCCTGACAGATGAAAACGGAGAATGCTGGAGAGCTTATATTTTTATTACCGACGCAGTAAGCTATGATCTGGCGGAAAAACCGGAGGATTTTTATGAAAGTGCAGTTGCATTTGGAAAATTCCAGGAAATGCTGGCGGATTACCCGGCAGAGACTCTGCATGAAACGATAAAGGATTTCCATGATACAAAGAAACGTTTTCAGACTTTGAAAAATGCCATAGAGAAGGACAGCTGCCATCGTGCCGCATCCGTAAAAGAAGAGATCGCATTTGCGTTTCAGCATGAGTATCTGGCAAATGTATTCGGTGAGCTTCTGGCAAAAGGTGAGGTGCCCCTTCGGGTAACACACAACGATACGAAGCTGAATAACGTTATGATCGACCTGGAAACAGGAAGGGGAATCTGTGTAGTGGACCTGGACACGGTTATGCCGGGACTTGCCATGAATGATTTTGGAGATTCCATTCGTTTCGGGGCCAGCACTGCATTGGAGGATGAGAAAGATTTAAGCAAAGTTTCCTGTGATATGGAGCTCTATGAAATCTATGTAAAAGGCTTTCTGGAAAGCTGTGGAGATAAGCTCAGTGCAAAAGAGATCGAGATGCTTCCCATGGGAGCTAAGGTGATGACTTATGAATGCGGCATTCGCTTTCTTACCGATTATCTGGAAGGAGATCATTATTTTAAGATCGACCGGGAAGAACACAATCTAGACCGCTGCCGCACACAGTTTAAGCTGGTGGCTGATATGGAACAGAAATGGGATACTATGCAGACGATCGTGAAAAAATATCAGAAATAAAAAAAACAGGGGTTTTTACAATGGAGGTAAAGCGATGAGCGAAACAAAAGGAAGAGTGACTATTCCGACAGATCTGGATGTGATTCCGGAGACACTGAAAATGCTGGACGAGTGGGGTGCAGATGCCATCCGTGACTGTGACGGAACGGAATTTCCGGCAGAGTTGAAGAAAACCGGCGCAAAGATTTATGCAACTTATTATACCACCAGAAAGGATAATGCCTGGGCAAAGGCCCATCCGGAAGAAATCCAGCAGATGTATATCATGACATCCTTTCACACGGCAGTGTCGGATACTCTGGAAATCCATCTGATGGATCATCTGTATCCGGATATGCTGGCTGTGAATACAAGAGATGATATCAGAAGATGGTGGGAAGTCATTGACCGGACTACAGGGGAAGCTGTCAGTACAGAGGAATGGTCATACGATGAAAAAAACGGAAATGTTGTGATCAGGCCGGCGAAAGAGTTTCATGAGTATACGGTAAGTTTTCTTGCATATATCATGTGGGATCCGGTACATATGTACAATGCAGTTGTCAATGACTGGAAGGATGTAGAGCCTCAGATCACTTTTGATGTGCGTCAGCCCGCAACACGTGCACATTCCATGGATCGCCTCCGCAGATTTCTGGATTCCCATGATTATGTGAATGTAGTACGATTTACTACCTTTTTTCACCAGTTCACACTGATCTTTGATGAGATGGCACGGGAAAAATATGTAGACTGGTTCGGGTATTCCGCTTCGGTGAGCCCCTATATCCTGGAACAGTTTGAGCAGGAAGTGGGATATAAGTTCCGTCCGGAGTTTATCATTGATCAGGGATATATGAACAACACTTATCGGATCCCATCAAAAGAGTTTAAAGATTTCCAGGCCTTCCAGAGACGGGAAGTGGCGAAGCTTGCAAAGGAAATGGTAGACATTGTCCATGAATACGGAAAAGAGGCCATGATGTTCATGGGCGATCACTGGATCGGTATGGAGCCCTTTATGGATGAGTTTGCTTCCATCGGGCTGGATGCGGTAGTGGGAAGCGTCGGAAACGGAGCGACCCTACGTTTGTTCAGTGATATTAAACATGTAAAATATACAGAGGGAAGATTTCTGCCGTACTTTTTCCCGGACACCTTCCATGAGGGCGGGGATCCTGTAAAAGAGGCAAAAGTAAACTGGGTGACTGCAAGAAGAGCTATCCTTCGAAGTCCGATCCAGAGAATTGGATACGGCGGTTATCTGAAACTGGCTCTGGAATTTCCGGATTTTGTACAGTATATCAAGGAAGTCTGCCAGGAATTCCGTGTGCTCTACGACAATATCCAGGGAACCACACCGTACTGCGTAAAACGTGTGGCTGTTTTAAACTGCTGGGGAAAAATGCGCTCCTGGGGCAACCATATGGTACATCATGCCATCTATTACAAGCAGAACTATTCCTATTTCGGAATTATCGAGGCATTAAGTGGTGCGCCTTTTGATGTTTCCTTTATCAGCTTTGACGATATCCGTGAGGATAAAGATCTACTGAATGATTTTGATGTGATCATCAATGTAGGTGATGCGGACACTGCACAGTCCGGTGGTGAGAACTGGGCAGATCCGGAAATCCTTACAGCAGTGCGGAAATTTGTCTATAATGGCGGCGGATTTATTGGCGTCGGTGAACCGGCAGCTCATCAGTGGCAGGGAAAATTCTTCCAGCTGGATGACATCCTTGGTGTAGAGGAAGAAAGAGGATTTAATCTTAATACCGATAAATACAACTGGGAAGAGCATAAAGATCATTTTATCCTGAAGGATACAGATGGAACCGTAGATTTCGGTGAGGGGAAAAAGAATATCTTTGCACTTCCGGATACGAAGATCCTTATCCAGAAAGATCAGGAAGTCCAGATGGCAGTAAAAACCTTCGGAAAAGGCCGGGGCGTTTATATCAGCGGACTTCCGTACAGCTTTTGCAACAGCCGTATTCTTTACAGAGCCGTACTCTGGTCAGCGGCAGCGGAAGGTGAGCTTCACCGTTGGTTTTCTTCCAATTATAATGTGGAAGTACATGCTTATGTGAAAAATAAAAAGTATTGTGTGGTAAACAACACCTATGAGCCACAGGACACTACGGTTTACACAGGGGATGGAAAGAGCTTTGACCTTCATCTGGAAGCTAATGAGATCCGCTGGTATCAGATCTGAGAAAGCAGGATACAGGTTTACTGATAAAGAAAAGCTGTGAAATTGTCTGAGGGCGTTGACAGAGAAAAAAACTTATAATATAATAAATCCATTCCAAAAGTAGGAAAACAAAGCTGTTGTAATAGAGAAAATCTATTATAACAGCTTTTTGTTATTGCTGACAAACAATTTTACTTACAAAGAGGAGGGATTTATGAACAAAAAGATCAAAACCCTGTTTTGCAGAAAAAGAGTGCTTTTTCTCCGAAAAATAAAAGCAGAAAAAGCAGTATTGTGATAAAATAAAAGAAAAATATTTCAAAGATAAAATGATCAGAAGAAAAGAGGTAGATAGATTATGATAAAAGCAGAAAAAAAGACACTGAAGCTTTCGGTAGAGAAGCCTCAGTATATTACAGTAAATGATATTACTTACGCACAGGTGGATTCCTGGTTCGGACATTGCAGGCGGGATCTGAAACTGGATATAATCTACCCGGAAACAAAAGATGGAAAAATCTATCCCTGCATCCTCTGGATCTGTGGAGGCGCATGGCTGATGATGGATAAATCCGCACATAATCTTTATCTGAGCAGACTGGCATCCAGTGGCTTTGTAGTGGCAAGTGTGGAGTATCGTACTTCCAATCAGGGCCCGTATCCCATGCCGCTGCAGGATGTAAAGGCAGCTATCCGTTATCTGAAAGCCCATGCAGACCGGTTCCGCATCAACAAAGAGCAGATAGGAGTTATGGGAGAGTCTGCCGGAGGATATCTTACCTGTATGGCTGCGCTGGACAATGATCCGGCTCTGGATGTGGGAGAGTATCTGGAAGAATCCAGTAAGGTACAGGCTGCCTGCCCATGGTATCCGCCTACGGATCTTTCCGCATTTCCATGTGAATCTGCAGAAAAATGTGCTTCTTCCGCAGAATCCCTTCTGCTTGGATTTAATTCCATGTTAAATAAAGAAAAGGCATACCAGAGCAGTCCGGTTTCCAAGGTTACGAAGGATGCACCGCCATTTCTGATCATCCATGGCAACTGCGATCAGGTCGTTCCTTATGTTCAGTCGGAAACTTTATACGGACTTCTGGAGAAAAAAGACTGTGATGTCACTTTGCTGACACTGGATGGTGCAGACCATGCAGATATCCAGTTTTTCCAGGATGAGGTGTGGAACCGGATCGCAGAGTTTTTCCATGAAAAACTGAAATAAATAAAAGACAGGAACACAGATCATCCAGCAGTTGTTGTAAATATGTGATCCTGAAAAGACCAAAATAGAAAAGAGAAACACAAATGATAACATTAAACGATTATCTGTATTCCGGAGATACTCTTCTCCGGATACTGAAGAAATACATTCGGGATCTTAGGACAGAGGCGAAGGAAAAACATAATGAGATCGATCTGGTACACTGTAATTTTTTGATCCAGATACAGGAGCTTCTGGAGCATAATGATTTCCTCACTGCCCAGTCTCAGAAGATCCGGGAATTTTATAAATATATGGCAGGGGAATATCCGTTTCTGGCGTTTACCTTCAAGGGAAGAATCAAATCCCTGATCCGTGCGGAGGAAAAATTTAACGGATATGTAGTAGAATTTATTTATGACTACTATAAAGAATATGGGGAATATCCTTCCGTATCCCAGATCAAGGAACGGTTAAGCTGTTTCCGCGATTTTATTGCCTACAGGATCGTTATCGCCATGCCCAGATGTCATCTGAAAAATGGTGAGAATGTCAGAGAAGAAGAGCTTCGTTATCTTTATGAGATCGCCAATGTACTTCCGGGATTTCTGGAAGAAAGAGGATTTACCGCAGAGCCGGCCAGAGGAGTGCAGGAAAGTACATCGCCACTGCTCAGCAGGGAAGCAAAGCCTTACTATAGGGATTACATCTGTAATAACAGTGAGGATGATTATCAGTCCCTGCATATCACGTTTTATGATAACAGTTCCCGAAGCTATATGGAAGTACAGCTGCGGACCAAAGACATGGATGATGTTGCGGAGATTGGTTCCGCCAACCATTTAAGCTATGAGAAAAAACAGGAAAGTGAACGCAGGAGAAGGGACGCGATTCCCCAGGGGGAATGTATCTATTTTGATGAGGCTTATGAGCGGGGTATGCGACTTCTTGGACTGGATCTTGCTGCGCTGGACGTTAATATGTTTGGTGCGGTAAACAACAGCCTGATCAATGATGGCTGCGGACTGTTCCGCGGAAGGATGATCCTTCCTTATGAGCATCTTTCCCGTTTTCAGAATGATATCGTTGACTGAGGGAGGATGACATGAAAGACTTGACAAAAGGGAAGCCTTCCACATTGATCCTGTCCTTTGCGCTTCCTGTATTTCTGGGAAATCTCTTGCAGCTGACGTACAGCCTGGCAGATACCCGGATCGTGGGAAGCTTTTTAAAAGAAGATGCGCTGGCGGCAGTAGGGGCCACCAGTCCTTTAAGCGGGCTGATCATCGGTTTTCTGATGGGCCTTGCAAATGGATTTGCCATTGTCACCGCACAGAAATTCGGTGCCGGAAACCGGGAAGAAGTACGAAAATCTTTTGCGCTGTCTCTTGTAATGGGCAGCGTGATTTCTCTGATCCTGACTGTTTTGGGACTTTTGTTTCTGCATCCGATCCTGAGGTTCCTGAATGTTCCGGATCATTTGACGGGAACTGCCAGGCAGTATATCTTTATTATTATCGCAGGTATGCTGGCAACGTTTCTTTATGATACCTGCGCGGCATCTCTGCGCGCACTTGGGGATACGGTGACGCCTCTTGTGATCCTGGCGGTGTCTGTAACTTTAAATATCGCAGGAGATCTGTTTTTTATTCTGGTAGTAAAAGCAGGAGTTCAGGGAGCGGCCGTTGCCACGGTACTTTCACAGACGCTGGCATTTCTGATATGCTGGTTTTACATGATCCGCAGGTATGAGATCCTACGGCTGAAAAAAGAGGATTTTTTCGGTCTCGAAAGAAATATGATGAAAAATATGCTGAGTGCCGGACTTTCTATGGGATTTGTAAGCTCTCTTGTAAATCTTGGTACACTGGCACTTCAGACCTCCATCAATCGGCTGGGAAGAGATATCATTGTGGCACATACAGCAGCTCGTAAGATCACAGAGATGTTTATGATCATGTTTGGCGTGTTCGGCCAGACCATGGCGATCTTCTGCGGCCAGAACGCAGGTGCAGGGAGGATGGACCGGGTACGCCATGGAATCGGTCTTGCAGTTCTGTATACCTGTATCTGGTCCGTGATGACTGTGATCTTCAGTTTTACCATTGGAAAACAGCTGATCTATCTGGTCACAGGAAGCCATAATGAAACGGTGATCCGCAATGCCGCTAATTATCTTAAATTTGATACGATTTTTTATTTCGTAACGGCTGTGATCAGTGTCCTCAGAAATGCTATGCAGGGCCTTGGAGAAACGGTGATCCCTCTGGTTTCCAGTGCGCTGGAGATGATCGGAAAAGTAGTGATCGCGGTGACTCTGGTGCCACTTCTCGGATATACCGGCGTGATCGTAGCAGAACCGATAGTCTGGGTCATTATGGTGATCCCGCTGATCGTGAAGATACTTAAGATGCCTGAATTAAAGAAAACAGTCTGAGAGATTCGAAGATCCGATGAGAAAGATTCGCGTGAAAAATAAAAAGCACATTGTATGGAATGAGCCGCCACCGGAAAGTATGACTTTTGGGGTGGTTCAACCATAGCAATGTGCTTTTTTTAATTTTACATAGTTGCTGTCGCTTCTTTTACGTTTTCCTTTTCAGGAAAGATATGTCTGAAAATAAAACGTACGATCGGACCTGCATAGATCAGCTGCCAGAAGAATGCCATCGGGAAGTTGAATGCGGTTGTCTGAAGCCATACAGCTACGAACTGATTTCCTGCATCCTTAAAGAGAATGGTTGCGGCAAGACTCATTAATGGGCACATGAAAGCAACGGAAGGAACGGAGATCGCAAGGATCTTGCTGAACGGATGGCAGTTTTTGAAATCTACCATGCGCATTGCACAACCAAAGGCAAGCTTGGATACAAGGAAGAAGTCAAGGATAAATGCGATCGGTCCCATGATCACCAGCTCATGAAAAGCGTCAAGGAACACGCGGTTTGTCATACTCCCTGTGTTCAGGGAAATGTTGTAGCAAATCATGGCGTAAACCATGAAAAATACCATGATAAGGGTAAAGATAACTTCCTGAAATTTGTTTTTTGGCATAAAAAATCCTCCTTTAAAATGATTAAGTGATAATGTAAAACCTCAGAGCATGTGTTGTTCGTTAATCATTCAGGAGAATGTGCGTTTCCAATATATGACAGGATTTTGTCATAAACCATATTCGGTTTTTTGACCAAATCAAACTGCGAAGCAGTTGTTTGGCTGTAAGCAGGCAGCAGAGCGGTTTACGAATATCCGCTTGATACCGGCGGTTATGATATCATAAGTAGTAAAGCCTTGTCAATAAGTAAAATTCGCAACATCCTGCGGAATGTTCTGAAAAAACATGGAAATATCAGAAGAGTAATTGAGAAAAAAATGGCAATAACTCCTCTTGACCGTTAAAGTTAGATATAGTAAACTTGTAAACAGTTAGCGGATTCTAACTAATGCGTAAAATTTGTGGCGGGCCGTATCCCCTGACAAAATGCGGCCTGAACAGGAGTTATGGACAGGGCGAAAAGACCAGACAGGAGGATAAATATCAAATGGATTATTTAGAGATTGAGAAGGTCATTGGAAGAGAGATCATTGATTCAAGAGGAAATCCGACCGTAGAGGCAGAGGTTTATCTGGCAGATGGAACGGTCGGAAGAGGAGCAGCACCAAGCGGAGCGTCCACAGGAGAATTCGAAGCACTTGAGCTGAGAGATCAGGATAAAAGCCGTTTTGGAGGAAAAGGTGTTTCGAAGGCCATTGAAAATATCAATACAGTAATTAATGATGCGCTGGCAGGAATGGATGCATCTGATATTTATGCAGTGGATGCTGCCATGCTCAAAGCAGATGGAACAAAGGACAAATCAAAACTGGGCGCAAATGCCATTCTTGCGGTTTCTATTGCGTGCGCACGTGCGGCTGCGATTTCTCTTGACATCCCCCTTTACAGATTTCTTGGTGGGGTGAACGGAAACAGACTTCCGGTTCCGATGATGAATATCCTAAACGGTGGTGCACATGCTGCGAATACCGTTGATGTTCAGGAATTCATGATCATGCCGGCAGGAGCACCAAGCTTTAAAGAGGGACTTCGCTGGTGTACAGAGGTATTCCACGCTCTTGCTGCACTTCTGAAAGAAAAAGGCCTTGCAACAAGCGTTGGAGATGAAGGTGGTTTTGCACCAGACCTTGGAAGCGATGAGGAAGCCATTGAGTACATCCTTGAATCAGTGAAAAAAGCGGGATATGAGCCTGGAAAGGATTTTGTACTTGCCATGGATGCTGCATCCAGTGAGTGGAAAGGAAACAAAAAGGGGGAGTATGTTCTTCCGAAATGCGGAAAGAAATTTACATCTGCGGAGCTTGTTGATCACTGGAAAAATCTGATCGAAAAATATCCAATCTACTCTATTGAGGATGGCCTTGATGAGGAAGACTGGGAAGGCTGGCAGATCATGACAAAAGAACTTGGAGGAAAAGTACAGCTTGTAGGTGATGACCTGTTTGTTACAAATACAGAGCGTCTTGAGAAAGGTATCAGCCTTGGCTGCGGAAATTCTATTCTGATCAAACTGAATCAGATCGGTTCTGTATCTGAGACTCTGGAAGCCATCAAAATGGCACATAAAGCTGGCTATACAGCGATTTCTTCCCATCGTTCCGGAGAGACAGAGGATACAACCATTGCAGATCTTGCAGTGGCACTGAATACCTGCCAGATCAAGACAGGAGCTCCTTCCAGAAGCGAACGTGTGGCAAAATATAATCAGCTTCTCCGTATTGAGGAAGAGCTTGGTGATGCAGCAGTATATCCGGGATTCCGGGCATTCAATATCAAGAGATAAGATCATAACTAACACATTTCTCAAAAAGGTACGCTTTGGCGTGCCTTTTTTTGGCGAAAATAAGGTTGCCAGATTTCTCAAAATAGTATATTATGATTTACAGCCGTGTGAAAAAATAAAATTGAATATTGGAGATGCTATGAAAGAATACGTAAATACTTTTATGCGTTACAGGTTTCTTCTGGGAGAGCTTGTAAAAAAAGGAATCAAACTGAAGTACAGACGTTCCTATCTTGGTATCATCTGGTCTCTTCTTGAGCCGTTGCTTACCATGATCGTACTGACGATCGTATTCGGTACCCTGTTTGGAAACAAGGATCGGACATTTCCTGTATATATCCTGACAGGACGTCTTTTGTACACATTCTATTCCAGTGCCACAAAAGCGGCATTGAAATCAGTAAGAGCGAATTCGGCAATGATCAAGAAAGTTTATGTGCCAAAATATCTCTATCCGCTGTCAAGTGTACTTTTTAACTATGTGATCTTCCTGATCTCACTGATCGTGCTGGTTCCGGTAGGAGCAGTACTTGGTGTGGAGCCGACACTTTATATGCTCCAGATCCCGATCGCGCTGATCCTGGTATTTCTGTTGTCTTATGGTTGTGGAATGATCCTTGCTACGATTGGCGTTTTTTTCAGAGATATGGAATATCTGTGGTCAGTAGCGCTGATGCTGATCATGTATACCTGTGCGATCTTTTATTATCCGTCCAGACTGCTGAAAAGTGGTTTTTCATGGATCCTGAAATATAATCCGCTGTACTGTACCATCGATGTTTTTCGTTCGGGAATGTTCGGAGAGCCGATGAATCTTCATTATGCGGCATACGCACTGGTATTCAGCCTTGTGACGATTGCCATCGGAATGTTCTGTTTCAAGAAGAAACAGGATGAATTTATCCTTTATATTTAACAGGAGAAAAATATGGAAAAACCTGCAGTAGTTGTAGATAACGTAAGTATGAAGTTTAATCTCAGTAAAGAAAAGGTAGACAGCCTGAAGGATTACGTGATTAAATTCTTAAAAAAAGAAATTAAATATAATGAATTCTGGGCTCTTCAGAATGTTGATTTTGAGGTGAAAAAAGGTGACCGTGTAGGAATCCTGGGACTTAATGGAGCGGGAAAAAGTACTCTGCTCAAAGTAATTGCCGGTGTATTCAAGCCTACCGAAGGCAAGGTGGTCCGAAACGGACGTCTGGTCCCTCTTCTGGAACTGGGAGCCGGTTTTGATTCGCAGTATACAGGACGTGAGAATATTTTTCTGTATGGTGCGATGCTCGGATATTCCAAGAAGTTTCTGGAATCGAAATTTGATGAGATCGTTGAGTTTTCTGAACTGAAGGAATTTATCGATGTCCCTATTAAGAATTATTCTTCCGGTATGAAGGCAAGACTTGGATTCTCCATTGCCACACTGGTATCACCGGATATCCTGATCCTGGATGAAGTCCTTTCTGTAGGAGATGCCAAATTCCGGAAAAAGAGTGAAAAGAAAGTCTTAAGTATGTTTGATAAGGGCGTTACGGTACTGTTTGTATCCCATTCTCTGGAACAGGTACAGCGCTTGTGCAATAAAGCAATGATACTTGAAAAAGGAAAACTGATCGCATATGGAGATATTGATGAGATCTCGGCCAAATATGCGGAGATGATCAGATAAAGAACAGAAGGCGGCCCAGGCAGTCGCATAAATAAAAAGAACCGGACAGTGAACGGTTTGAATAGCAGATAGCCAGACGATTTGCGGAAATGATGCAAATGTCTGGCTATTATGTTATTATATTACGAAGAAAACAGGGAGGCAAAAAGATGACTTTACAGCAGATCCTTGAAAAGGTAAAAAAAGGCCAGCTCTCTGTGGAGCATGCAGAGGACCTTCTGAAAAAAGAGGGATATGAAGAAATGGATTATGCGAAGCTGGATACTACCCGAAAAGCGCGGACCGGTTTTGCGGAGGTAGTTTACTGTGCGAGAAAAGCAGACGAACATCTTTTGAATATCTATCAGAAGCTTTATGAGGAAGATGGAGAGGTCTTTGGAACAAGGGCGTCAGAACATCAGTATGAACTGGTAAAAAAGGTTCTTCCTGATGTGGTTTATGACCCGGTTTCCGGAATTTTGAAGATTGAAAAAGAGAAGGAGCATATCGGAAAGGTGGCAGTGTGTACAGCCGGAACAGCAGATATTTCTGTTGCGGAGGAAGCTGCCCAGACAGCAGAGTATTTCGGCACACATGTGGAGAGGATCTATGATGTGGGAGTCAGTGGTATGCACAGACTTTTTTCCAGGCTGGATACCATCCAGGAGGCTAACTGTGTGGTTGCGGTAGCAGGAATGGAGGGTGCGCTGGCAAGTGTTATGGGCGGTCTTGTGAAACGTCCGGTGATCGCGGTACCTACTTCTGTGGGATATGGCGCCAGCTTTCATGGATTGTCAGCGCTTCTGACAATGATCAATTCCTGTGCCAACGGAATTGCAGTAGTAAATATTGACAACGGATTTGGGGCAGGATATCTGGCAACCCAGATCAATCGGCTTGCGGAGGGAAAATAAATGAGAAACAAATTATATCTGGAGTGTACCTCCGGGATCAGCGGGGATATGACAGTTGCAGCTCTTCTGGATCTGGGTGCAGATCAGAAAAAACTGGTGAGAACTCTTAAAAGTCTGCCGGTAAAAGGTTTCGACATAAAGATCAGCCGTGTGATGAAATCAGGGATCGATGCCTGTGATTTTGATGTACTGCTGGATCATGATCATGAGAATCATGATCATGATATGAAATATCTGTATGGGCATGATGGAGATTCTCACTGCCAGGATCATGAGGAACATCATTATCAACATAGTCATGAAGCCCTGGAAGCCCATGGGCATCCCCATTCTCATGAACATTATGTACAGGAAACCCATGGAAACAGTCATATATATACAGAAACGATGCATTCCCACCACGGACACCATCACCATGAACACCGTGGCCTTAACGAGATCATGGAGATTATCGACCATGCAGATATGACAGATCGTGCAAAATCCTATGGAAAAAGGATTTTTAAGATTCTTGCCGAGGCAGAAGCAAAAGCCCATAATGTACCGGTGGATCAGGTCCATTTCCATGAAGTGGGTGCAGTGGATTCCATTGTGGATATTCTTTCTGTTGCAATCTGTATGGATGATCTGGATGTGGAGGAAGTGATCGTTCCAAGACTTTGTGAGGGTAGCGGAACGATTCGCTGTCAGCACGGAATCCTTCCGGTGCCGGTACCGGCGGTAAGTAATATTGTAAGTGCTCATCAGCTGAAGCTGCATATCACATCGGTGCAGGGTGAACTGATAACGCCTACAGGAGCAGCCATTGTGGCGGCATTCCTTACATCAGAAAAACTGCCTGAAGATTTTACGGTGGAGAAGATCGGTATCGGAGCAGGCAAGCGCCAGTATGAGTGCCCGGGAATTCTCCGTGCCATGCTGATCCGGGAATCCGGGGAGGAGGCTTCAGGCAATGATGCTTGTACGGAAATAGACACCATTATAAAGCTGGAATCCAACATTGATGACTGTACAGGAGAAACGCTTGGCTATGTTATGGAGCTTCTGTATGAGGCAGGAGCCAGAGAGGCCAATTACATGCCTGTATTTATGAAGAAAAACCGTCCGGCATGGCTGCTTACCGTTCTATGTAAAAAAGAACAGGTTTCAGCGATGGAGCAGATCATTTTCAGAGAAACGACAACCATTGGGATCCGTCGCCAGGAGATGGAGAGAACCATTCTGAAAAGAGAGAAAAGAACGGTTACAACCCCGCTGGGAAATGTAGAAGTGAAGGTCTGCACTTTTGACGGACAGGAATATTATTATCCGGAATACGAAAGCGTAAAAAAACTTTGTGAAAAAACAGGGATTTCTTATAAAGAAGTATATCATATGGCTGTGCGGGGATAAGATCGGGTTGATTGCCTTGTATAATGCACTTACATATTGACACCTTTTCGAAAAAACTATATAAATGTATATAGAAAGATTATTGCCGGACGGAACAGTTGGCAATGATACAGTAAGGCAGAGGCAGGAGAAGGATTTATGGCGGTAACAATACAGCAGATTGCAGAACAGGCAGGGGTTTCCAGGGGAACCGTGGACAGAGCATTGAACCACAGAGGACGGATCAATCCGGAGGTGGCAGAGAGAATCTGCCGTCTGGCGGACGAGATGGGATATGTACAGAAAGAACGGAAACATTCCAGAACAGCTAAAGATGAAAGACTGAAGATCGGAGTGGTGACACAGCTTGCCAGATCTTCTTTTATGCAGGAAGTAAACCGTGGTATTGAGAAGGCAGCCGTGGAACTGAAAGAAAAAGGGATCCAGCTGATCCTGAAAGAGGGTCTTTCCGTTGATGAAGAGGAACAGCTGCAGGCCATTGAGGAACTGGAACAGGAAGGAATCCGGGGACTTGCGATCATGCCGGTAGACAGTGAGACTGTCCGGGAGAAACTGAATGCTTTGATCGAAGAGAAGAATATCCCAGTAGTAACCTTTAACTCTGATATTGTAGGAACGAGAAGAACCTGTTTTGTGGGAATGGATAACCGCAAGAGCGGACGTACCGCAGCCGGACTTCTTGGAATGCTGACAAGAGGAAATGGAAAGATCCTGATCATCACCGGATATTTCAGCAATCATGTTGACAATCAGCGAGTGGATGGCTTTGTGGAGGAAGCCAAGCGGGCTTTTCCACATCTGGAGATTGCCGGTGTTCACGGAAGCTTTGATGAAGCAGCTGAGGTGGAGCACATTATAGAAAATGCCATGATGAGTACTTCAGGGATCAGCGGGATCCTGGTGGTATCCGGAGGCCAGGCAGGAGTGGGTAAGGCATTTGAAAAGCTGAGACTTGACCGCAGGCCCTACGTTGTGATCTACGATCAGACTCCGAAGAATGAACGGGCACTGAAGAATGATCATGTGGATTTTCTGATCGACCAGAATGGATATGTCCAGGGGTATGAACCGCCAAGGATCCTGGCGGATATCCTGACAAAAGGACAGGAGCCGGAGAGAGAATATCTCTTTACAGATATCAAGATCAAAACAAAATATAACCTTTGAACATGTATTGTGCAAAGTATCATATAAAATAGTCTGCAGGATGAAAACTGCAGGCTTTTTTATATTACAGGAAATCTGTAAGATACTACGATATGGAATATAGATTCCAAGAAAACAACTGTCTGGATACATTTGATTGCGTGCTAATAGCGTGCTAAAAATATCAACACGCAAATGCACATGCAGATAATAGCTACTTTGAACAAAACAAAACTACAAAAATTGTATAGAATAACTGAAAAAAAGAAAAATGAAAAGAAGTACTTGCCCAAATTGTAAAACAGTGCTATATTAACATCATAAGAAACACGCAAGAAAGCACGCTAAATAAAAGAAAAAGCACGCAAAGTAAAAAAGCACACAAAAAAGAAGTAAAAAATAAACCATCAAACAAACGGAGGTAAGATCATGAAGTATATCGAATTTGATGAATCCAGACCAATGGACCTGGTGCTCCTTGGAAGAGTTGCCATTGATTTTAATCCTGCTTACAACGATCAGGTAAAGGAGGAGTTCAAACCCCTGAAGAAGGTACATATGTTTGAGAAATTTGTAGGAGGATCTCCTGCAAACATCGCTGTAGGTGTTACCAAGCATGGCCTGAAAGCAGGATTTATCGGAAAGGTTTCGGATGATCAGTTCGGTGAGTATGTTGTAGATTATTTTGATGAGAGAGGAATCGATACCTCACAGATCACAAAATGTACAAACGGAGAGAAGCTGGGACTTACCTTTACCGAGATGCTTTCTCCAAAGGAAAGCAGCATCCTCATGTATCGTAACCGTATCGCAGATCTGCAGCTTCATGTAGACGACATCCACGAGGATTATATCAAAAATGCAAAAGCGATCCTCATTTCCGGAACTGCTCTCGCAGAGAGCCCTTCCAGAGAAGCAGCGATCAAAGCGGTTATGCTTGCTAAGAAAGTAAACACAAAGATCATTTTTGATATTGATTACAGAGAGTACAACTGGAAGAATGCAGATGAGATTTCCATCTACTATTCCATCGTAGCTAAGGAAGCTGACATCATCATGGGCTCCAGAGAAGAGTTTGACCTTACAGAGAAACTGATCAAAGAAGGCATGACTGATGAGGAGAGTGCAGCTTACTGGCAGGCAAAAAATGCAAAGATCGTTGTCATCAAACACGGTATGAAGGGTTCCACAGCCTACACAGTTGACGGACAGAAGTTCAGCATCAAGCCATTCCCGGTTGAGGCAAGAAAAGGCTTCGGCGGCGGCGACGGATACGGCTCCGGATTCCTGTATGGACTGTATCAGGGCTGGGAGATCATTGACTGCCTGGAGTTTGGTTCTGCTGAGGCATCCATGATGGTTAAAAGCAACAACTGCTCCGATTCCCTTCCGGGACCGGATGAAGTTCACGCATTCATTAAAGATGAAAAAGAAAAATTCGGCGAAATGATCGCAAGAGTATAAAGAAAAGGAGTGGGAAAAATGGCAAAGACAGTAAGAATGACAACTGCACAGGCAATTGTAAAATTTCTGGATAATCAGTATGTTTCCATGGACGGAGTGGAGACAAAATTCGTAGAAGGATTTTTCACGATCTTCGGACACGGTATTGCTGTAGGACTTGGTGAGGCACTGGATACAAATCCGGGACAGCTGAAGGTTCTTCAGGGAAGAAATGAGCAGGGTATGTGTCACGTTGCTACCGCTTTTGCAAAACAGAGCAACCGCAAAAAAATCATTGCATGCGCTTCCTCCATCGGACCTGGAGCTGCAAACATGGTAACAGCATGTGCAACAGCAACTGTAAATAATATTCCGCTTCTTGTATTTCCGGCAGATACTTTTGCATCTCGCCAGCCTGACCCGGTTCTCCAGCAGCTGGAGCAGAGCAGCAGCCTTGCCGTCAGTACGAACGATGCATTCAAGCCAGTCTGCAAATACTGGGATAGGATCACAAGACCGGAGATGGTCATGACCGCTCTGATCAATGCAATGAGAGTTCTTACAGATCCGGCTGAAACAGGTGCATGCTGCATCGCGCTTTGCCAGGATGTTGAGGGTGAGTCCTTTGACTTCCCGGAGTACTTCTTCAAGAAGAGAGTGCACAGGATCACAAGACCGGTTGCAGTAGAGGAAGAGCTTGAGGATGTGGCAGAGGTCATCGCAGGAGCGAAGAAACCGCTTATCGTTGTTGGTGGTGGTGTCCGTTACTCAGAAGCTGGAGAAGCTGTTGAGAAATTCTGTGAAGAGTTCAAGATCCCATTCGGCGAGACACAGGCCGGAAAGAGTGCCTGCCAGTCTGGCAATCCGTACTGTCTTGGCGGTATCGGTGTAACAGGAACCTACGCTTCCAACATCATCGGTAAAGACGCAGACGTGGTAATTTCTATCGGTTCCAGAATGTCTGACTTTACAACAAGCTCCAAGCATCTGTTCCAGAATGAGGATGTTCAGTTTGTAAGTATCAACAACTGCAGATTCCACGCATACAAGATGGATGCAGTAAAAGCAGTGGGTGATGCAAAAGCTACCGTAGAAGCACTAGCAGAAAAGCTTCGTGCAAGAGGATATAAATCTGCATACACAGATGAGATCGAGAAAGCAAAAGCTGCATGGGATAAAGAGATGGAGCGCCTTGGAAGCATTGAGTACACAGGAGATGATTTTGAGCCGCTGATCAAGGCAAGAGATCCTCGTACGATTCCGGAATATGTAAAGCTTACAAACGGAAAGATCACACAGACAGCAGCACTTGCAGCAATCAACAGAACTATCGACAAAGATGCAACCATCATCACAGCAGGCGGTTCCCTTCCAAGCTGTATGCAGCGTATGTGGAGAACAGACAAACGTGGCGGATATCATGCAGAGTACGGATATTCCTGTATGGGATATGAGGTTGCCGCTACCCTCGGTGTGAAATTTGCTGAGCCGGATAATGAAGTATACTGCGTAGTTGGAGATTCCAGCTTCCAGATGCTCCACAGTGAGATCATGACTATCATGCAGGAGAGACAGAAAGTCAATATCATGGTATTCGATAACTGCGGATTTGGCTGCATCAATAACCTTGAGATGAACCACGGAATCGGAAGCCTTGCAACAGAGTTCCGTTATACAGACGGCAAGAAACCGACCGGAGATCTGATCCCTGTAGATTATGCAAAGATCGGCGAAGGCTATGGTCTGAAGACCTATACCTGCCGCACCATCCAGGAATTGGTAGACGCTCTGGAAGATGCCAAAAAGCAGGAGATCGCATGCCTCTTTGATCTCAAAGTTATCCCGAAGACCATGACAGACGGATATGAGTCCTGGTGGGATGTAGGAATCGCAACAACATCTGAGAAAGAAAGCGTAAGAAAGGCCTGCGAGGGAGTTATGAAAGGCCGTGAAGAGGCAAGACTGTACTAATCTGGGAGGTAAGAAAATGAGTAAAGTATTTGGTTATCCGGAATATGACGAAAAAGGCGAAAAGATTCTTACAACATACGATAATGAGTACAAGGCCATGATGATGGACATCCGTGTTTACCGTATGAAATCAGGAGAGACAAGAACATTTTTAAGAGAGGGTGAGGAGACAGCAGTTCTCCTCCTCTCCGGAAACATTACCTATAAATGGAACGGAAACGAAGCTGTAGCAACCAGAAAAGACGTGTTCACAGAGGGACCATGGTGTGTTCACGGATGCACAGGAATTGAGATTACAGTTGTAGCAAATGCAGAGTCACAGATCCTTGTTCAGTGCACAAAGAACGAGAAAGATTTCGGTGCAAAACTCTACAAACCGGAAGATGCTCCGTGGGGATATTCCTGCGTAGGCAAGTTCGGAAATGTTGCGAAGAGAAGAGTAAACACCATCTTCGATCATGACATTTCACCGGAGTCCAATATGGTACTTGGTGAGGTTCTCAATGACAGAGGAAACTGGTCCGGATACCTGCCGCACAGACATCCGCAGCCTGAGACATACTTTTTCAAATTTGATCATCCGGAAGGATTTGGAGCAAGCTTTGTCGGTGATCAGGTATTTAAGAGTACAGACGAGAGCTTTTCCGCAATTCCAGGAGGAGAGCTTCATCCGCAGGCAGTTGCACCTGGATATCAGATGTATACATGCTGGATGATCCGCCACATTGACGGAAATCCGTGGCTGCAGACAGACCGCTGCGAGGATGAGAGATATACCTGGCTTCATGACGCCGAGTTTTAAGGATTCGGAGATACTGATACTGGATCGTAAATAACAGGCAGCAGGAAGAGGAAAATGCTGTTGTTCGTGAGGAGCGGACAGCAGTAGACCTGCTGCTATTATGAAAAAAATTGTACTGACTGAAGGGAGATTTTGACAATGGCAAGAGAATTTATTGTACCTGGAGAAATTATTTCCGGTTCCGGAGCACTGGACATGGCAGAAGGAGCACTGAAACTCCTTGGTAAAAAAGCTCTGATCGTAACCGATAAAGTAATGATCGACCTGGGAAACTGTGCAAAAGTTGAGAAGGCGCTGACAAATCAAGGCATTGAATACAGCATTTATTCTGACATCTGTGGTGAGCCAACAGATACCATGATCGAAAAAGGCTTACAGATCTATAAAGATGAGAACTGTGACTTCCTGGTAGCTCTGGGAGGCGGAAGCCCCATTGACTCCATGAAAGCCATCGGCTCACTGGTAGTAAACGGTGGAAGCATTTCCGACTACATGGGAAAAGTGATCGATGTAAAGATGCCGCCAATGGCGGCGATCCCTACCACAGCAGGAACGGGATCTGAGGCAACACAGTTCACGATTATCACGGATACCAAAAAAGACATCAAGATGCTTCTTAAAGGCAAAGTTCTCATGCCGGATCTTGCCATTATCGACCCACAGTTTACTATGACTGCACCTCCAAAGATCACAGCAGCAACAGGTCTTGATGCACTTTGCCACTGTGTGGAAGCTTATACATCCAGAAAAGCACAGACACTTTCCGATACTTTTGCAGTATCTGCAGTAAAGAGGATCTTTAAATATCTTCCGGTTGCATATAAAGACGGAAAGAATGAAGAAGCTCGTGTACAGATGTCTGTCGCTGCTCTTGAGGCAGGAATCGCATTTAACAATGCATCTGTTACCATTATCCATGGAATGAGCCGTCCGATCGGAGCACTGTTCCATGTAGCACACGGACTTTCCAATGCCATGCTTCTGAAGGAGTGCCTTACCTTTGCGCTTCCCGGAGCATACGACAGATTCGGAGCGTTGGGACGTGATATTGGTGTGGCGGATGCAACTGATTCTGATCAGGAAGCAGCTGAGAAATTCCTGAAAGCAGTAGAGTCACTTGTAAATGAACTGGATACTCCGACTCTGGAGCAGTTCGGTATCAATAAAGAAGAGTTCTTCAACGTCATCGACAAAATGGCACATGATGCCATGGACAGTGGAAGTCCTCAGAATACCATGCGTGATGTAACAGAAGAGGAAGTAAAAGAAATCTACAGAAAACTCTGGTAAAATGTAAATGTAAACCCTGCATTGCCAGATAGGAAAAGACTCCGGACCGGAGAAAAAGGCTCCGGAGTCTTTTTTCCCGTGGCAAATATAGCTGCAAAAGAAAAGGAGGCATATCCTTCATGAGAAAAAAGTATATCTGTATTCTGGTGGCAGTCATAGGAGTTTGCAGCCTTTCCGGATGCGGGTCTTCTGCAAAGAAAACAGAAGAAGAGCAGGTAACGATCGGTGTTGTTACAAAATCTAAAAGCAGTGAATATTGGTTGTCTGTCTGCGACGGAATGAAAGATGCGGCAGAAAAATATCATGCAGATGTGGTGATTCTGTCTCCGGATTCCGAAACAGAAGAAGAGGTTCAGAAAAATATGATCCGGGATCTTCTGAAAACCGATATCCAGGCGATGGCAGTTTCTCCTATAGATTCCTATGAATGCGAAGATTATTTAAATTTCGCAAGAGAAAAGGGGATTTCTGTATATGCCTGTGATACTCCCATAGAGGATTCAGAAATCCCTTATATTGGAATTGACAATGAAAAACTAGGCTATGAGCTGGGCGAGCAGCTTGCAAAGGCTCTGGATCATAAAGGAAAGATTGGCGTGATCGCCGGTGATTTTAAGCAGGCTGGACACCGGATGCGTGTTGCCGGATTTGAAAAATATATGGAAAAAGAGCCTGGGATCACCATTGAAATGGTTCGGAACGGATACAGCAATATGCGGGTTTCCCAGAAGGATGTGGATGAGATCCTGGTGAAGTATCCGGATCTTAACGGAATCATGGCCACAAGTGCAGTGACGGCCCTGGGGCTTTCAGAGGCAACTGAAGGACGGGAGATTTCTATTGTTTCCGTAGATGCTCAGGAAGATGCCTTGAAAGCGGTTCAGGATGGGCGTATTGTGGCGCTTGGCGCGCAGTCCGGTTATCAGATCGGTTATGAAACTATCCGGTATATTGTGAAGGATCTGGAGGGAGAGGGAACAGGAGAAGATGAGATTCTGGATTCCCAGGTGCTTACCGAAGAAAATATTGATACATATATGAAGGATGACGGACATTCTCATCCCTGATACAAGCAGGTTTCCGTCCGCTGCTTATTATTTTTTACAATCCGGCAGAGGCATTGACTGATTCGGTAAAAAGTCAGGCTGGTATCCAAAAATAAAACACGAAACATAAAAATAGGACAAAAGAAGGATGTAGAGATATCAGAATCAGAAAAACTTTGGTACAGATTTAACAGTCAGGT